>CALBSU010000850.1 GCA_937967285.1 uncultured Acidobacteriota bacterium | reverse complement strand
TCGCCGCCGAACGACCGCGAGATCAATCGCTGGGTCTATTTCGGATACGAAGGTTTCACCGGAAAAGACGATTCTCCGATCCGTCTGGCCTGCCAGATGAAGGCATACGGCAATGTGACGATAGTCGTTCCGCCCTGGAACGGCCTGATCGGAAAGCTCGACCGGAAGGAGAAGAGCGCAAACGCATAAAGGAGTCCAGTCATGACCAAAGTCCGCATCATCCGCCTCGCTCTGTTGACCGTTCTGATCTCATCGCTCGCCCTGCAGGGCGGCTATACGATCGGTGCCGCCGAGGACGATCCTGCGAAGACCGCCTCGAGCGTCACGATCTACCGCGACAACTGGGGAGTCCCTCACGTCTACGGCCCGACCGACTACAGCGTCATCTTCGGATTCATGTACGCGCAGGCCGAGGACAACTTCTGGCAGATCGAGGACAGCTACATCCAGGCGCTGGGGCGGGCCTCGGAGGTCTACGGCGGACGGATGCTCAATGCGGACCTGGTCAACCGGGCGCTCAGGATAGTCGAGATCTCGAAGGCGGAGTATCCGAAGCTGAGCGCTAACATGCAGATGATCTGCCGGGCGACGGCCGACGGGCTGAACTATTTTCTGGCGACCAATCCGCAGGTCAAGCCGCGGCTGATCACGAAGTTCGAGCCGTGGCATCTGCTGGCCTTCGGGCGTTTCGCGCAGTACCAGCTCTTCATCTACCGGCGTGCGGGGATCCGCGACGCCGAGATCCGTTCGGCGGTCAGCGAGGTGCGGGCGGACGGCACGACGGGGCCGGTCGAGAGCGCGATGAACGTCGAGGATAGAGATGACCGGATCGCTGGGTCGAGCCTCTACGATCAGATGACCGAGGCGCAGGCCGAGGCGGCGATGATCGGGTCGAACACGTGGGCGATCACGCCGAACCGGAGCGCCAGCGGCAACGCGATGCTCTTCATCAACCCGCACCAGCCGTTTTTCGGACCGGGTCAGTGGATCGAGGGGCACATTCACAGCGACGCCGGCTGGAACCTTTCGGGGGCGACATTCCCCGGTTCTCCCTTCCCGACCATCGGACACAACGAGCATCTCGGCTGGAGCCATACCGTCAACGTCCCCGACGTGATCGACGTCTGGACCGAGAAGTTCGACGATCCGAAGAATCCGCTCAACTACAGGTACGGCGACGGTCACCGCGCGGCGAGCGAATGGAACGACACGATCACCGTCAAGACAGATTCGGGGATGAAGACGCGGACATTCAGATTCCGCCGGACGCATCACGGCCCGGTCATGGCGATCCGCGACGGCAGTCCCCTGACGGTTAAGATGGCACGCTTCGAGGACGCGGGCGTGCTCGAACAGCGTTACGAGATGGGCCGCGCCAGAAATTTGAAGGAATTCAAGGCGGCCATGGCCCGCGTCTCGGTGCCGATGTTCAACACGATGTACGCCGATCGCGAGGGCAACATCTGGTACCTCTACAACGGCTCGGTTCCGGTTCGCGATCAGAAGTACGACTGGTCGAAGCCGGTCGACGGCAGCGATCCGGGCACGGAATGGAAGGGCTACCACAAGCTGGAAGACCTGCCGCAGACGCTCAACCCGGCATCGGGCTGGGCGCAGAACTGCAATGCGACGCCTTTCCTGGCCTCGGGCGACGAGCCCGGTAAAAACGGAAACCCGTCTCCGACGGGCGTTCCGAAATATATGGTCAGCGAGGACGACGGACCGCGTTCGATGATGTCTCGCCGCCTGCTGGCCGAGCGCGAGAAGTTCACCTTCGATCAGTGGGCGACGGCGGCCTTCGACACGCGCTGCATCCTGGCCGAGAAGATGATCCCGAAACTGGCCGCCGAATGGGAGTCTCTCAAGGCATCCGATCCCGCGAAGGCTGCAAAGACGGCCGAGGCGATCGAAATGCTCAAGGGCTGGGATGGCGTGAGCAGGTTCGATTCCGAGGCCATGACGGTCTTCACCCTCTGGTCATACACGCGGACGCTGCCGCAGGCCAGGTCGATGACCAGGAACATGGCGCATCCGGACATCGCGGTCCTCGAATACGTGCTCGGCGATCTGGCCAAATCCTGGGGAACCTGGAAGGTCAAGTGGGGCGAGATCACGCGCATTCAGCGCGTCCACACCAGCGGTTCGATCGAACCGTTCAGCGACGACAGGCCGAGCCTGCCCGTGGCCGGCGGCCCGGGCGATTTCGTCGGCATCGTCTTCAATTTCTACGCGCCGGCTTCCAACGGATCGAAGCGCCGCTACGGCACGGTCGGCCATTCATTCGTCAGCGTGGTCGAGTTCGGCAAACAGGTTCGGGCGCGTTCCCTGCTCCAGTTCGGCCAGAACGCCGATCCGTCGTCGAAGCACTACTTCGACCAGGCGGCGCTATACTCGAACATGCAGTTCAAGCCGGCGTGGTTCACGCTGGATGAGATCAAGGCCAATCTCGAAAGCTCGTATCATCCGGGCGCTCGCGCAAAGAAAGCGGCGAAGTAGGAACAATGGGCAACGAGTACGATCCCAACAGCCCGACAATGCCATTCACCGGCGATCTGAAGCCGACGGGGCCGGAAAACAAGTCGGGAACGATGCCGATCAATACAGACGCCTATCTCGGCGTCCTGCTCAAGGACCGATATCTGATCGAGAAGGTGCTCGGCAGCGGTGGCATAGGGGTCGTCTACAGCGCGCGCGACAGGCAGCTGATGAACCGCCGGGTGGTGATCAAGGTTCTCCATCAGAGCCTGCTCGGGACGGAGCTCGGCGACTGGTTCAGGAAGAAGTTCCAGCTCGAGATCGAGGCGCTTTCGCGGATCGACCATCCGGGCGTGGTCGGCGTCTACGATACGGGCGAGATGCCCGACGGCCGGACCTTCCTGGTCATGCAGTACGTCGACGGAGAGACCCTGCGTTCGTCGATCCCGGAAAGCGGAATGGACCTGCCCCGGATCGGACGACTGATCCGGCAGATCGGATCGGCGCTCGGCGCGGCTCACGACAAGGGCGTTCTCCACCGCGACATCAAGCCTGAAAATATCATGCTCCAGGATCTCGGCGGCGGCGAGCAGCAGGTCAAGCTGATCGACTTCGGCATCGCACAGGTGACCGAACCGCAATCCGATATGCCTGCCACTCAGGTCACGAAGATCTCGGGCTCCGTCCCGTACATGGCGCCCGAACAGTTGAGGGGCCGCCCGTCCAAATCGAGCGATATTTACGCGCTCGGCGTGGTCGCATACGAGATGCTGACCGGCTCACGTCCGTTCAACGCCGAAACGGTCGTCACGATGTACGAGGAGCAGCAGGCCGGCCCGCAGAAGTCGATCCGGGTTCTGCGCCCGTCTGTGCCGGCCGCGGCTGAGGCTTCAGTCCTCAAGGCCCTCTCGTTCGACAAGAACGACCGCCACTCCTCTGTCCGCGAATTCTCCGATCAGCTCTCCGCGATTCTGCTCGGTGAGGATGCGGATCTTTCATCCCTCAAACCGGCGGGGCGATCGGGGCCGGTCACGACGCAGAGTGCCGCCGGGCGTACGACGAATGTCGAGGGCGAGACCCGCATCGACGGCCAGACGGAGAAACGTGAGATGCCCGTCAGACTGCCGATCATCGCCTCGATGCTGGTGCTCGGTCTGATCGCCGTCTGGATCTTCATGCGGACCGGCGGCGAGAAACCGCCGATTGTAACTCCCCAGCCGTCGCCTCCGGCCATTCAGCGCACGGTAAATTACTGGGTGACGGTCCAGAAGTACCGCGACGGAAAACCATACGAGGCCCCGTTCCGCCTGCCCGGCGACATCATCTTCGAAAAAGACTACCGGGTCCGGCTTACATTCAGCGGCGACGAAACGGGCTATCTTTACCTGATCAACGAGGGCCCTGAACCGGTCAACGGCCTGCCGGCGTATGTGGTCCTGTATCCGAAACCGACCGTCAATCAGGGCTCGGCCGAACTGACCGCCGGCCAGGAGATGAGCACTCCTGAATTCCTCTTCGATGCCGAACAGGGGACCGA
>CALBSU010000849.1 GCA_937967285.1 uncultured Acidobacteriota bacterium | reverse complement strand
CCAACACGGTCTCGATCCGGCTGGGGGATGGGCTCGGCGGATTCTCCGGCTCGACCAATGTGGGTGTCGGATCGGTTCCTGATTACGTGGTTATCGGGGATTTTAATGGCGATGGCAAGCAGGATTTCGCCACCGCCAACTATTTCTCCAACACGGTCTCGATACGGCTGGGGGATGGGATGGGCGGCTTCTCCGGCACAACCGAAGTGGGTGTCGGCTCGAATCCTCAATCCGTGGCCATCGGGGACTTCAATGGCGATAGTAAACAGGATTTCGCCACAGCCAACGTTGATTCCAACACGGTCTCGATCCGGCTCGGGGATGGGACTGGCGGCTTCTCCGGCACGACCGATGTGACTGTCGGATCATTTCCTTTGTCCGTGGCCATCGGGGATTTCAATGGCGATGGCAAGCAGGATTTCGCCGCCGCCAACGCCGGCCCGCTCACGGTCTCGATCCGGCTGGGAGATGGGATGGGTGGCTTCTCGGTCTCACCAGAGGTGGGCGTAGGCTCGGGTTCTTATTCCGTGACCATCGGAGATTTCAATGGCGACGGCAGGCAGGATTTCGCAACCGCCAATTACAACTCAGGCACGGTCTCGATCCGGCTGGGAGGCTGTGATTTGCCGCCCACGCTCACAGCCACTGGCCTCACGCTCACCGCAAGCCAAACCGCCAGCGCCGCGTCCATCGGCGCCGCCGCGGATACCGAAGATGCGCTCAACTCGCTGCAACTTGCCATCAGCGGCGATGGCGGGATGAACTTCAGCACGATGGCCACGCTCAACGGCGTGACCGTCACTCTGACCGACAGCAACGCGAGCGCGACAGGCGTCAATCCAAACACAATGGGGCAGATCCTGGCTGATATCGCCACGACCTGCACGGCCACGAATGCGACCTTCAAATTGCGCGCCACCGACAGCGCCGGCAACACCGACACCAAAGACTTCTCCGTCACTGTGAATCCATACATTCTGGGCATCACGCTCGGCGCAAGTCCGGCGGTTGTGCAGGGGACTACGAGCGCGTATTTACCCTACACTGCCACCATCGGCAGCCCGACTCAATACAGCATCGACTACGATGCGACAGCCAACAGCGCGGGCTTCGTGGATGTCGCCGCGGCCCCCCTGCCTGCCTCACCCATCGGGCTGGTCGTGCCGGGGATGGCTCCGGGAGCGACCTACTATGGGACGCTCACCGTGCGTAACGGGACGACTGGTTGCATCAGCAGCAGCGTCCCCTTCACCGTGACGGTAACTATTCCGCCGCCGACCGTGGGCAACTATCCGAACGCGACGGTCACGCTGGGCGGCAATACGACCATCACACCGGATGCCGCGCCGCTGAATGCAACCAGCATGCAAGTGGCAACCGACTCCAATTTCAAAGGTACGTTCGAGGCGGATCCGGTAACGGGCGTCGTGCGCGTGACGAATGCGCATCAGGCCGGGACGTATCCGGTGACGGTGACGACGTTCAATGACACCGTCAGCGTGCAGCAAACCTTCACGCTGACGGTGCAGCCAGGCCCCGCCTGCAGCGTCTCGACCACCTTCAACAGTCTGCCGAATGTCAGCATCGGCGCGAAGCCTTATTCCGTGGCCATCGGAGATTTCAATGGTGACGGCAAGCAGGATTTCGCCACCGCCAACAATATCGCCAACACGGTCTCTATCCGTCTGGGCGATGGGATGGGCGGCTTCTCCGGCTCGACCGAGGTCAGCGTCGGCATACAGCCATACTCCGTGGCCATCGGGGATTTCAATGGTGACGGCAAGCAGGATTTCGCCGCCGCCAACGCTAACTCCGGCACGGTCTCGATCCGGCTGGGGGATGGATCGGGCGGCTTCTCCGGCTCGACCGATATCGGCGTCGGCGCGGGCCCTGCTTCGGTGGCCATCGGGGATTTCAATGGCGACGGCAAGCAGGATTTCGCTACCGCCAACATTGGCCCCAACACCGTCTCGATCCGGCTCGGGGATGGGATGGGCGGCTTCTCCGGCTCGACCAATGTGAGCGTCGGCGCGCAGCCTCGTTCCGTGGCTATCAGGGATTTCAATGGCGACGGCAAGCAGGATTTCGCCACCGCTAACGCTAACTCCAACACGGTCTCGATCCGGCTCGGGGATGGGCTGGGCGGCTTCACCGGCTCGATTGAGGTGGGCGTCGGCTCGCGCCCTCTATCCGTAACCATCGGGGATTTGAATGGCGATGGCAGGCAGGATATCGCCACCGCCAACAATGGCTCCACCGATCTCTCGATCCGGCTGGGAGGCTGCGATCTGCCGCCAACGCTCACACCCACGGGCATTACGCTCACCGCGGGCCAAACCGCCGACGCCACGCACATCGCCACCGCCGCTGATGCTGAAGATGCCGCGAACGCGCTGCAAATCACCATCAGCAGCGATGGCGGGATGACCTTCGGCGATACGGCTACGCTCAACGGCGTGACCGTCACGCTCACCGACAGGAACGCTGGCGCGCCGGGCGTCAATCCCTTCGATGCACTCGGACAGGTTCTGGCCGATGTGGCTGCGGACTGCACGGCCACGAATGCAACGTTCAAACTCCGCGTCACCGACAGCCGCGGCCAGACCGACACCAAAGACTTCTCAGTCACGGTCACGCCGGAGACGACTCCGCCGGTCATCAGTTGCCCCGAGGATGTGGTCGTTTACCTGCCGCTCAATTCGATGGACACCGGAATGGCGGTCGATTATCCGGCTCCGACGGCGACCGACAACTGCGATGGCTCGCCGACGATCAGCGTCAGTCAGGCTTCCGGGACGGTCTTCCCTGTCGGGACGACTACGGTGAACGTCACGGCCACCGACGACGCGGGCAATCAGTCAACCTGCAGCTTCAAGGTGACGGTGCTCTATAACTTCGGCGGATTCGGTCAGCCGCTGGGCGATCCTTCATCAACCAATCTGGTCAAGGCGGGCGGCGCAGTTCCGGTCAGGTTCTCCCTGAGCGGAAACAAGGGACTGGACATTCTGGCTCCGGGATTTCCGATCTCGCAACAGGTTGCCTGCGACAGCGGCGCCCCCCTGGGCGAGATGGAGGAGACCGTTACGGCGGGCGGCAGCGGCCTCAGATACGACGCCGCGACCGACACTTACACCTACAACTGGAAGACGAGTAAGGCCTGGGCCGGGACGTGCCGTGTATTGACCGTCAGGCTCAAGGACGGCAGCACCTTCACTGCAAACTTCCGCTTTAAATAACAATCAATCCTCGCCGACCGTGGCCGCGAAAGATAAATCGCGGCCACGGTCGAAGACCATCCCACGGTTCATGCCTCCTGGCAAGATTAAAAATGAGTACGGAGAACTTATGAAAAGGCGAATTACCATCAGCGCAACGATCCTCACATTGATTTTCGGCCTCGCGTTCATCAGCTCCGGCCGCCTGATGCCGAACCGGCAGTCACTGGCCGCCGGAAAGACGGAAACGCCACTGCCCAATCTGCAGGGCGAGGCGGCGAGCAGCTATCTGAAAGAGAAGGGCCTGCATGCCTCTCTCGGCGAGGCCGTGGAGGCCGCGCGATACGGCGTCTGGCCGATCAAGGCCGGATCGAAAGAATCCTTCTCGGCGAGTAATCCCGTGCAGCGTTACCGGAGCTACTTCTCGTCCGATCAAGTCCGGATCGCGACCGCCGACCAGAGAAACCTGCGGATGAAGCTGACCGGCATCGGATACGGCGAGAGGACGGCTAAGGTCGGGGCTGCCGAACTGCACCGGCAGGGGCAGAGGATCGAGTACCGGCGCGACGGCCTGACCGAATGGTACGTCAACGAGAGACGCGGACTGGAGCAGGGATTCACGCTTCGTGAGGCTCCCGGCGCGCGGTCCGGTGACGAGAAGTTGCGACTGACGATGGAGATGAGCGGCGATTTGAAGGCGGCCGCGAGTCCGGACGGTGATACCGCTCTGATGAAGGATTCCGCCGGAAGGGTCGTTTTGAGGTACAGCGGCCTCAAGGTTTGGGATTCCGCGAATCGCACGCTGCCCGCCAGACTGACGGTCAAGTCCAATGAGATCGCGATCGAGGTGGACGATCGCGGTGCGGTCTATCCCGTGACGATCGACCCGGTGCTCGTTTCCGAAACCGCCAAACTCGAAGCGTCGGACAAGGATGCGAATGATCAATTCGGGGTTTCAGTCAGCATCGATGGAGATACGGCGATCGTCGGGGCTCCCAGGGAAGACCTTCCCGGCATTGATTCAGGCGCGGCCTATATCTTCGAGCGAAACCTGGGCGGCGCCAACAACTGGGGCGAGGCCAGAAAAATCGAAGCTACGGATGGTGGGAATTATCACTTATTCGGTAATTCGGTGGGTATCAGCGGTGACACAGTCATCGTCGGCGCTCCCTGGGAAGCTGATTCGGGAGCGGTATATATCTTCGAGCGAAACCTGGGCGGCGCCAATAACTGGGGTGAGATCAGAAAGATCAAAGCCTCGGACGTAGAGGCCTATGACAGCTTCGGCATTTCGGTGGGAATCAGTGGGGATACGGTCATCGTCGGAGCTAATTGGGAAGGTGATTCCGGCGATCAAACGGGAGCTGCATATATATTCGAGCGAAACCTGGGTGGCGCCGGCAACTGGGGCGAAGCTAAAAAAGTCAAAGCCTCGGATAAAGAACCCGGAGATCAGTTTGGCACGTCTGTGAGCATCAGCGGAGATACCGCCATCGTCGGCGCTATTGAGGAAGACCTGCCGGGTTATGGTTCCGGAGCAGCATACATCATCGAGCGGAATCAGGGCGGAACAGGCAATTGGGGAGAGGTTAAAAAGCTCGAAGCCTCCGACGCAATAGGATATGAATATTTCGGCTGGTCAGTGAGCATCAACGGGGATATTGCTGTTGTCGGCATGTTCAATGTTTACTTGCCCTATGAAAATTCAGGCTCGGCTTACGTCTTCGAGCGGAATCAGGGCGGCGCCGGCAACTGGGGTGAGGTCAAAAAGCTCGAGGCTTCGGACAAGGAAAAAGGTGACGCATTCGGCTTTTCCGTCAGTATCAGCGGAGACATCATTATCGTCGGGTCTCCCGGCGAAACCAATCCCGGGATCTATTCAGGGGCGGCCTATGTCTACAAGCGGAATCAGGGCGGCGCAAATAACTGGGGCGAGGTCTCGAAACTCGACGCATCGGACAATCAGGCGATTGACAATTTCGGGTGTTCGGTGGGCATCAGCGAAGATACTGCCATAACAGGCGCATTTTTTGAGGACGATCCCGGCGACAATTCCGGCGCGGCCTACATCTTCGTTCTCAGCGATTCCAGCGATTCGACTCCGCCTGTCATTTCTCCGCAGACGATCACACGTCAGCAGACAGCGGCAGGATTCAACTCCACCATAGCAGGCGTCAGCGACAACCTGACGGCGGCAGGTAGTATCGTCGTCGAGTTGGACGGCGCTCTCCCTTCAGGCATCTCGGTCACCAATCTTCTGAACATGGGCGGCGTCATCTCGGCGGATGTCGCGGCGGACTGC
The DNA here is from genome assembly GCA_937967285.1 of uncultured Acidobacteriota bacterium. GTDB lineage: Bacteria > Acidobacteriota > Blastocatellia > RBC074 > RBC074 > JADJXM01. Next base: position 1,159 of record CALBSU010000849.1, on the reverse strand, counting down.
TCGGCCGCCACAGGCGATCACCTGGTCGCTCTGAAAGCGACCGATGAAGCCGGCCAGATTTCGATGGCCAGCTTCACCGTCACGGTCACGCCGGAGACGACGCCGCCGGTTATCAGTTGCCCGGACGATGTGGTCGTCTACCTGCCGCTCAATTCGATGGACACCGGAATGGCGGTGGATTATCCGGCTCCGACGGCGACCGACAACTGCGATAGCTCGCCGACGATCAGCGTCAGTCAGGCTTCCGGGACGGTCTTCCCTGTCGGGACGACTACGGTGAACGTCACGGCCACCGACGACGCAGGCAATCAGTCATCCTGTAGCTTCAAGGTGACGGTGCTCTATAACTTCAGCGGATTCGGTCAGCCGCTGGGCGATCCTTCAACAATCAATCTGGTCAAGGCGGGCGGCGCAGTTCCGGTCAAGTTCTCGCTGAGCGGCAACAAGGGGCTGGACATTCTGGCTCCGGGATTTCCGATCTCGCAGCAGGTTGCCTGCGACAGCGGCGCATCCGTGAGCGAGATAGAGGAGACCGTTACGGCGGGCGGCAGCAGCCTGAGCTATGCCCCGACGACCGACACTTACACCTACGTCTGGAAGACCAGTAAGGCATGGTCGGGAACCTGTCGTGTACTGACCGTCAAGTTCAAGGACGGCAGCAGCTTCACTGCGAACTTCAGGTTCAAGTAAAACCAGTAGTGCTCACCTGTCGGAGCCCATCCTGGCTCCGACAGGTGAGCGCTTTGCCTGGACATCACTAACTTTATCTATCTGCACTGGAGACGATAGCGATCAAGCCGCGTTCTTCCTGCATCATGGAGAAAAGACTATGACTCTCAAATCATTGAACCACCAACACACGAAACTGATCAGGAAAATGGCCGTGGCAGGCGGCGGACTGCGGCGGGTGACCAATTCGGCCACTCAGTCGCGATCAGCGGCGCGACCATCGTCGTGGGGGCGCCATTCACCCGTATTGGCGGCAACGGATCTCAAGGCTCGGCCTATGTCTATGACCCCTAACGGAGGGAACGCATAGAACCATCGTCTCATAACCCGAATTAAGCACATTCAGGCGGAATCCGATTCCTGCCTGTCCGGGTGAAGTGCGGGCAAAAATGGCAATCGAAATAAGAAGGTAAAACGAAGAACTTATGAA
>CALBSU010000848.1 GCA_937967285.1 uncultured Acidobacteriota bacterium | reverse complement strand
TCGTTTTCTCTGATCTCTCTCATCTCTCTCCTGATCCGGCGGGGCTTGAGTGCCCGTGCCATCTCCATAATCCTCACCCGAAGCAGGTTTATTCCCTGCGATCAGGGCGATCCCAGGCAATCGATTATTTTTGAAGCGGGCATAACGGGAGCGGAGAAAAACAGGGGCTGGAATAAATCGCCTTCAGTTATCCATATTGTCGATGTGTACAAAAATACGGGCTGGAGGTGTGCCTGCTATCCGGCGGCGCCTTGCCCGGTGATCGCGGAGAGATCCATTTCTATGGCATTGAAGAATATTTTGATACTGCGACAAGGTCTGGAACTGGTTGAGAAGATCGATGATGCTTCCTACGCGCGGCCGGTTGAGGGAATATCGCGCACGGGAATCGGAGGCCATTTCAGGCATTGCCTCGATTTTTACGGCAGCTTCCTGGACGGGCTGGCGATCGGGCGCATCGATTACAATCGCCGCAAACGGGACGAGACGGTCGAAACGAACAGGTCGGTCGCCATCGACCGGATGAAGACCGCGATCGGGCAGCTCTCTTCTCTGCTGGATGAGGATGAATATCGGCCCGTCGAAGTCAGAGCTGACGGAATGATGCAAGCGGCGGATTTGTCGACCTCGACCATCGGCCGCGAACTTCAATTTCTGTTCGGTCACACCGTGCATCATTATGCGGTGATCGCGATTCTGCTCAGATTGCAGGGGATCGAACCCGGCGCGGATTTCGGCGTTGCGCCATCCACGCTCGCTTACTGGAAGGGAAATGCGGCCTGATGTGCACTGTCAGTTGGCGGCTTCATAAAGACGGATATCAATTGTTCGCCAACCGCGATGAAAAGCGCACTCGCAGGCCGGCGCGCCCGCCCGCGATTCACAGGTCCGCGAACGGAAGCCGCATCATTGCACCGATCGACGGTGATTTCGGCGGTACGTGGATCAGCGTCAACGACAATGGCGTCTCGATTTGCCTGCTCAATAGCTATCAGCCGCAGGCTCAGGCGAGGGATTATACGAGTCGCGGGTTGCTCGTGACGGGTCTGGCTGACTCGAATACGTCCGAGGAGGTGGCGGAGAGGCTGGAATCCGCCGTCCTGAATGAGTTTCGTCCGTTTACTTTGGTCGCTCTCAGCTTGAGCGGGCCGCCTCTGCTGGTCCAATGGGACGGGACCGGATGTGACATTCGAGAAGCGCCGTTAGACGTGCTTCCCCTGGTCTCTTCTTCGGTCAGCCCGGATGAGGTGACGACATCACGGCGAGCTCTCTTCCGAAATCAGGTTACCGATGCTGCTGAGACGTTCCGTCTCTTTCACTTCAGCCACGTTCCCGGTCCCGGCCATCTTTCAGTCTGTATGCATCGAGAGGATGCTCAAACGGTCAGCTTCAGTCAGATCTCGGTCACCCGGAATGAGGCTGAATTCCTCTATCTCGACGGGCCCCCATGTCTGAAGAACATCTCCCGGGTTGCCAGTATTGCGATCTGAGACGGCTCGTCAAAAAGGAAATATCGGGGGAGGATGCCCCCCGATATCCAACCGATTCGATCGATTCAGGCAGTCTGGTGGCCGTTCCCGAACAGCTTATCGCCGATGACGGGGATGGCGTTGCGGCGTATTACAAGAATCGCCGCGCTGGCCAGAAAGACGATCATCGCCAGTCCGAACAACTCGCCGTTGTCGTTGACCTCGGGCATCCGTATCCCGAGCACCGTCAGGTGAGCGAAGATCGCGCCCGATATGGTTCCCAGCGAGAGTAACGCGCCGATCGTCACGCTCCGCGGAAGCAGCAGGAGGATCGATGCGATCAGTTCGACGACGCCCGATCCGTAGCGGCCCCACGGTTCGACTCCCAGCTTGCTGAAGATGTAGACGGATTCAGTCGCTCCGGTGAACTTGAAGAAGAGCGTCTGCAGCAGAATGATCGCGACCACCACCTGCAACACCCAGCTGATCGCTTTAAGTTTTCCGTTCAATGCCATAGTTTTCTCCCCGATGTATTGGATTCACACATCGTATATGGCATCGAAGCGCGGGTTTATTCCAACCGGGTGCGCAGGCGCCTCGCCCCCGGGTGCGCAGGCGCCCCGCCTGCGAAACAAGATCGAGCGCCCCATGCTCGCAGGCGGGGCGCCTGCGCACCCGCCTACGGGGCGCCTGCGCGCCTGGCGATGCGGCCGTCATCGCCGACGGCCCAGCCTGTCCGGCCTTTGCGGGTGAAACCGAAGGCGTGATAACCGGTATCGCCAATCGGACTCCAGGTTGCCCCGCCGTTGGTCGAAACATCCGAACCGGAAGGTCCGACGGCGATCAGCTTGGTCCGGTCGGTCCAGGCGACAGCCGAGCGATAACCTCCGATTCCCGAACCTTCAGCCAGTCGCCAGGTTCTGCCTCCGTCCGACGTCAGAGCGACATTGTCGACGGCCAGCTTCTCCTTCTGGTAATCGCCTCCGACGGCGATCCCGTTGAGCGAATCCCGGAAGGCGATCGAAAAGATCCCTGCCGCGGGACCGCCGGTTTTGACCGGAGTGTCCGCAACCTGCCACGTCTCTCCGCGATCGGTCGATCTGAAGACTCGCGCCCTTGAAGCCCCGCCGGTCGCGATCCAGGCATTGTTTCTTCCCTCGACGATCAGGCAGGTGCCGCTGGCGGCAAATGCCCCTTCGCCTTCGATCGCGGGCGGGATGTTTGCGGAAGGAACCGGCTTCCAGGTCCTGCCGCCGTCCGAAGTCCGGATGATCAGCAGCCGCCCGTCAACCGGATCGCTGAACGCCAGCCCGTTATTCGCGTCCCAGAATGCGATCGCGTCAAAAAATGCTTTCGGGTTTTCGTTCTTGAACTGAAGCGCCCAGGTTTTGCCGCCGTCGGTGGTTTTGTAAATGCGGGACGCCTCACCCGGTCCGATGCTCAGAACCCAGGCCGTGCCGGCGCTGATCGCTTCGATATCGCGGAAATCAAGATTCGATGCCCCGGGAACGGCGATCACCTGCCATGTCGCTCCGCCGTCGATCGTCCTGACGACGGTCCCTTTGGTCCCGCTCGCCCAGGCGACTCGGGCATCCACCGCGCTGACTCCGCGGAATCGGGCGGTCGTCCCGCTGGTCTGAACAAACCAGGAGGATGACTGCGGCAGAATGAACGCTATTAATAAGATAAGGATTCGTGACATGTGATTTGAGTATGTTGTATGGCATGGAGTTCCGTATGGAGTACCGCCTTCAGTCGGGCTTTTTATCTTTTATCATAAAGACCGCCTGAAGGCGGTACTCCAAGCTATTGCATCATTTTCGCCACCCGCTCTGCATCGGCCAGCAGCCGGACGGTGTTTTCTCCGAGGATCTTGCGGATATCCGATTCGCTGTAGTCCTTTCTGAGCAGGGCTTCGGTGATCTTCGGCAGATGCGTGCAGTCATCCATTCCGACCGGCATCGATCCGCCGTCGAAGTCCGATCCGAGCCCGACGTGATCGACGCCGACCAGTTTGACGGCGTGGTCGATGTGCTCGACGATCTTCTCCCAGCTCGCCTTCGGAGCCGGGCCGAGGACCTTCGCGACCTCATCCATGCGCTTCTGGCGGTTCTCCATGCCGGGGTACTTCTGCATCAGTTCGACCATCATCGGTCTGCTCTTACGGGAATACTGGTTGAGTTCCTCGTCGATGAAAGAGTCGAGATAGTTGATCTGGATGACTCCGCCGCGCGCGGCCAGCGCCTTGATCATCTCATCGGTCATATTGCGCGGATGGCTCGAGATCGCGCGGCACGAGCTGTGCGATGCGATCATCGGCGCCCGGCTGACGGCCAGCGCATCCCAGAATGTCTTGTCGGCCACATGCGATATGTCGACCAGCACGCCCAGCCGGTTGAGTTCGCGGACAACGTCCTTGCCGAAATCGGTCAGGCCGTTATGTTTCGGCTCGTCGCCTGAAGAATCGGCCCAGTCCGTATTGACCGAATGCGTCAGCGTCAGGTACCGGATACCGAGCTGCGCGTACATCCTCAGAACGGGAAGGCTGTTGTTGATCATATGACCGCCTTCCATGCCCATCAGCGCGGCGACCTTGCCCTCCTTGTGAGCCTTGCGGATATCGTCGGCTGTCAGGCAGAGCGCGAATCTGTCGGGCATGTCCCCGGTCAGTTTGTGGACCGCGGCAATGCGTTCGACCGCGTCGTTGACCGCCTTCGGACCGGTCACGCGGCCTGACATGTAGATCGAAAAGAAGAGCCCGTTGAGTCCGCCCTTCTTCATTCGCGGCAGGTCGATGTGTCCGGTGGTGTGCTCCTCCGCAATGTTCCACCCCTGCTGCTGCAGTTTGGGTGTGACATCGATATGAGTGTCGAGCACGAGGGAGGAGAAGTGGAGTTTTTGCGCGCGCTGAGCTGTGTCGTCGCTCTTTTGAGCCAGCAGCGTGCCGGTCAGAATCGTCGCCGCTGCGATCGTCAGGACAAAGGTCATTCTGGTCATTGCTCGGCCCTTTCATTAATTATTCGGGTGAATATCAGTCTTTCCGGGGCCTAACCATACTCGTCCACCGATCCGAGGGCAAGATCAGCGTTTTTTCGGGTTTTCGTATGTGTAGTTATCTTGTTGTACTTAAATGCTTTAATTCTTATTGCGAGAGCCCGGTCGAATTATTTTTGGAAAAAATATTTTCCCGGCTACAAATTTCGCCGAGCAGCATCGTCTATACAGTTGAATTTCTTCAAGAGTAGTAATTCGGCGCAGGCAGCTAGTGAGGCAGCTGTCTGCGCTGTTTTTTCATGCCGATCCTCAGTCAACCGGTTTTCGTGCCGGCGGCGACAGTCTCTCCCGCATATTTTTCATCACTCGCTGGAATTTTCCGATGCTGGTGTAATAAATTCTGTTTATGAGACGAGAATTCGCTATTCGAGCAGGCAGCCTGATTGGGTTCGTGCTGATTCTGACTGCTTTGGTTCCGGCGCAGGTAAGTTCCGGGCCCGAGTCGGGAGCACTGGTTGTCGTCGGCGGAGGACGCATCGGCCCGGAAAT
>CALBSU010000847.1 GCA_937967285.1 uncultured Acidobacteriota bacterium | reverse complement strand
CTTCTCATCGTATTCGACCTGCGAAACGCTGACGTGGAACTTGTGGCTTCCCCCAGCCGGGGAAACAAGCATCGCCACTGTCAGCGCGATCGAGATCAATCCTGTCGTCTTTACGATAAATAGCTTCTGCACCGTCATTATTTGTTCCTGGTACTCCATTCACCAGTTGAGCCTGACAACTTCGTAAGGCGATAACTCGATTTCTCCCGCGGAGAGCCCCGCCGGTTCGAGTCGCCCGCGAAACGCATCCGGCTCACGCATCGCGGTTTGAACGCTCTGCTCGTTCAGGCTGCGCACCGTCGAAACACGATCGATACCATCCATCGCTGCAATTTGCAGCTCCGGGGTCAGATTCGCCAGCAGCAGGGTTTGCCGATCGCCACCATCGATAAGCATTGCTTCGATCCTGAGCGGATCGTCAGATTGTATATCAATCATCTCGCAACCCGCGAACTCTGCGAGATCAGCCAGGACGTGGTAGAGCGGAAAGACCACGCCGGGCATTGATGGAAACAGATGCGGCAGCGGTGAGCCCTGCTCCGTCTCAATTATTCCTCGCCAGCCCGTAGTTTCAAAACAGGTGACGCTCGCAGCCCCGCTTTGCGCCAGGCGTTTGATCGCCCCGAGCGTCCAGGCCGCGCCGAATAGAGACAACTGCCGTACATCCACCTGCGGAGGCAACTGATCGGGCGGGAGCTCGACCTCAGCTTCCGTCGCCACCGCATTGAAACGCGGCTTGAACGTCACAGGTGAAACGACGACGGGAAGTCTTTTGAAATAGTGCCGGGCGCTGCGCACCGGTTCAGGTATTACCGTCAGCGTTTCGACCAGCGAGACATCGTCAAACGCGTGCACCTGCGGATTCATTGAAAATGCCACGAAATCCATCAGGTCGGCTGGCGGGCGGAATTGATTGAGTTGATAGAAATCCGCATTTGTTCCGCCACCGACGGGAGCGCCGAATTCGCGCAGCGCCTCTCGAGCTGACTGCAACGACCGGGCGGAGCTGGATTTCGCGCCCGTGTCGAAGATCAGCCAGCGAGCCAGCCGCGGCTGCTGTTGACGCACCAGCTCGACGATCGACTGAAGTTCAGCTTCGGCATTCTCGCCGAGAAAAAGGGCAATTTCGAGCGGCGCATCGAGTTGGCGGGAAACCAGGCCGGCGTGCGCGAGGAGCTCGCCATATGGATCTTCCGCCGGCTTGAGATCCGCGCGCAGGTGGGCCGGCTTCAGTTTGGCGAGATGTTCGATTTCTCCGGCTGAAAGCGGATGCGGCCCCAGTCCGAAGCCGAGCGGCGGAAGCGCGAATCGTTTATCCTTGCGGGACAGCGTCACTCTCTGTTGTGGCCTTGAGGTTTCGCTGACGGGAGCCAAACTTCCTTGCAGCCGCAGTTCGACGGATTGCCTGACGCGTGTCCCGGCGGCAATTTCGAGAGGGAACGGCAGGCGCAGCGGCGTACAGTATGTTTTGTAACTGGCGTCAATCCAGTTGCGCTGGTCTTCCATCTCGAACAGGTCGCCCTGAAAGCTGACTTCCGCCCACAAACCCGGCGCAACTTCGTGCGTGATTGCTTTGAGGTCATGCAGACCTCTGACGGGTTGTTCCGCCTCCACCAGTTCGGGAAAGGAGGTCGTATATTCAGAACCGTTAGCATACCGCGCACGACAGGGATGCCCGGATAAATCCGCCGGATGCAACACGCAAAAGCCGATCCGATTACGCAGGAAGGTCGATCGAGCCTCGCCGTCGCAGGTGAAACGAATCGTCCCCGTCCCGTCGCCCGTAATTTCACCTCGCCAGACGAAGTCGATATCGAGTTCGCGATGTTCCGATTCAAAAAGGACATAAAAAGAACGTTCTTCGATCTCGCAGTTCAATATCGAAACCTTCGCGGGAACTGTCCCCCAGTTTCGGTCGCGAACAGCCGCGTAAACGCGCCGGAGGATTTCACGCTCGCCCAGTCTGATGTAGCGCAGACCTCCGTCTTCCAGCCGCATTCTCAATGGCCCCGCGCGCAATTCCTTCCGATTTTCGTTGGCCGATTTATCCATTGAATGGCCTGATCGTGCGTCGCTCGGAGCGCCGCAATTGCTGACTGCGCAGGCTGTCGAGCAGCACTGCCAGAAAGATGATTGCGCTCATCACCAGCGGATAGGTATACGGATCCGCGT
>CALBSU010000846.1 GCA_937967285.1 uncultured Acidobacteriota bacterium | reverse complement strand
GGGCGCCGCTATATATTTAAAGCGGTGCGCACGCGCACCGCACTCCAAATTACCGGATCTCGTCGACACCCATGTATGGGACGAGCGCTTTCGGGATGCGAACCGAGCCGTCCGCCTGCTGATAATTCTCGAGGATCGCGAGCCAGGTTCGCCCGACCGCCAGGCCGGATCCATTGAGCGTGTGAACGAATTCGGTCTTGCTCTTCCCGTCGCGGCGAAACCGGATCTGCGCCCTCCGCGCCTGAAATGCCTCGCAGTTGGAGCAGGACGAGATCTCGCGGTAGGTGTTCTGGCTCGGCAGCCAGACCTCGATGTCATAGGTCTTGGCCGACGAAAATCCCGTATCCCCCGTGCAGAGAGTGATCACGCGATAGGGCAGCTCAAGCAACTGGAGGACCTTTTCCGCGTGTCCGGTCAGATCCTCGAGCGCCTGGTATGAATCCTCAGGCCGCGTCAGCTTGACCAGCTCGACCTTGTCGAACTGGTGCTGGCGGATCATCCCTCGAACATCCTTGCCGTAACTGCCGGCCTCCGAACGGAAGCACGGAGTATAGGCGGTGTAGTTCAACGGCAGGTCCGCTTCACTCAGTATCTCATCGCGATGAAGGTTGGTCAGCGGCACCTCCGCGGTCGGAATCAGGTAGTAAGGCCGTTCGAACTGGAGCTTGAAGAGGTCGGCCTCGAACTTCGGCAACTGTCCGGTCCCGAAGAGCGAATCGTCATTGACCATAAACGGCGGCTGCATCTCGCGGTAGCCGTGATCACGGGTGTGCAGGTCGAGCATGAACCCGATCAGTGCGCGCTCCATCCGCGCTCCAAGCCCGCTCAGGACGGAGAACCGGGCGCCGGTCACCTTGGCGGCGCGCTCCTGATCCAGAATCCCGAGCCCTGTGCCGATATCCACGTGATCTTTCGGATCGAATCCCTCGGCCGCGAAATCGCGCGGGGTTCCCCACCGCCGGACCTCTATGTTGGCGGATTCGTCTTTACCCATCGGCACCGATTCATGCGGCAGGTTCGGAACGCTGACGAGGATCGCCCGGAACTCGTTCTCGAGTTCGCCGACGCGCGCCTCGACAGATTTGGCCTTATCGGCTATCTCGCGCGATTCGGCCTTCTTCGCCTCGGCCTCGTCCTTCTTCCCTTCCCTCATCAGGGACCCGACCTCTTTGCTGATCCGGTTGCTCGCCGCATTCAGATCGTCCCGCTCGCGGATCAGCGCCCGCCGCTCCTGGTCGAGCGCCGAAAAATTGTCCAGCAGACTCAGATCGAAATTCCTCCCCTTGAGCCGCTCCCGCACCTGATCGAAATTATCCCGGACATAATTGACATCCAACATGATTGCTTTCCTTTCAGTTCCGGCCATGTTTATCAATCAAATGAATGCCGGAAAGCCAAAGTTACGCAACTGCTTCTCAGGTGTCAACTTGGCTATGGAGCGAAGGGGAGCGGCGACTTACAGTCGGCATGACTTTATTTTCAGACATGCCGACTTGAAGTCGGCGCTCCCAGGCGCTCCTATGTGGTTGGAGTAATTTTCGGATCGTCGATGAAGTAGGGATCGACGCGGACGTCCATTCCAGCGGCGCGGAAGGCGCTTTCGAGCAATTGCCTGACGGACTGGACGGCCTGCTCCCTGGCATTTTTCATGATCAGCGGAGATCGTCCCATCTCCTCGAGTTTCGGACGGACCATCTTCTCCGTGTCTTCTTCAAGGATGTTTCCGGTCATCGATTCGGTCCTCAGGAGGTCGAGGCTGCGGATGACCTCGGCCCTGGACATATCAGGATCGATCGAATGGATGCGGATGCCGGGAAGCGGGACGCGGAGTGTCTTTGTGTCCCCGTTGTATTCCATCTTCATGCGATCGACCTCGGCCAGATCGACGGAATAGCTGATCGAGGCGGGAACGATGCGGATCAGTTCGGCGTTGCCGTACCATCGTTCGTCGCGCTTGCGTATGACGGCCTGGACATATGCGCGGGCGGTGACGAGGTTGCTCTCCTTTTCGAGTCTGAGGAGCGTCGCGCCGGCGGTCTCGATCACTCTGCTTTTCGGCAGGAAGAGATCGTAGACGGACTTGCCGCTCAGCCAGAGGCCCAGCATGCAAAGGGCAAGTCCAATACTGATCGATGCGGCCAATTTCCAGTTGTTCAGACTCATCGGTTTCCCCGAAATTACGAACCATTGTGCCGGGAGCGCCGGCGTCCTCGCCGGCCTGGACTTGCAGACGCTCCCGGCTCGCGATAACACGCCTCGCTATTTCGATGCCCAAGCCGGCGAGGACGCCGGGGCTCCCGGCTGAAATATCCGATATGCGC
>CALBSU010000845.1 GCA_937967285.1 uncultured Acidobacteriota bacterium | reverse complement strand
GTGGCGATTCCGGGCTCATAGCCGCCATCGCTTCAACCACGTACTTTATACTTTATACTTTCTACTTTCTACTCATATTTGATTCTCGGATCGAGCAGCCGGTAGGCGAGATCCGTGATCAGATTGGCGAAGATGTAGGTGACGGCGATCATCAGAATGCATCCCTGGACCATAGGATAGTCGCGAGCGTTGATCGAATCTATGGTCAACCGGCCGATTCCGGGCCAGCTGAAGATGATCTCCGTGATGATGGCGCCGGCGAGCAGGACCCCGAACTGGAGGCCGATGATCGTGACGACGGGAATGAGTCCGTTCTTGAGAACGTGTTTGTAGATGACCTGCCTTTCGCTGAGCCCCTTGGCGCGGGCTGTGCGGACGTAATCCTCATTGAGTTCCTCGATCACGCTCGATCTGACCATGCGCGTCAGGATGGCTGCCAGTGCGGCTCCCATGGTGATCGCGGGCAGGATCAGGTATTCGAGGCCGTAGCGGCCGGAGACAGGCAGAATGTCCAGTTTGATGGCGAAGACGAGGATCATCAGCGGGCCGAGCACGAATCCGGGAGTGCTGATCCCGAGCAGCGCGACGACCGAGGCCAGATTGTCGATCAGTTTGCCCTGGTTGGTGCCGGCCGTGACTCCGAGCGGGACCGCGATCAGGATCGCGACAAACAGTCCCGCCAGCGCCAGTTCGATCGTCGCCGGATATCTTGAGAAGATCTTGTCGACGACCCGATCGGCGGGATTGATCAGGCTGACGCCGAGGTCGCCGCGCAGAACTCCGCCCCAGTAGTTCAGATACTGACGCGAAAGAGGCTGGTCCATTCCCAGCCTCTTCCTGAGTTCGATGACCTGGGCCTCTGTCGCATTGTCGCCGAGCGCGTTGCGGACGGGGTCGCCGGGAACGATATGGATCAGCAGAAAGACCAGCGTCACCACCGCCCATACCACCGGCAGGACCATGACCAGACGCTTGCCAATGTTGATCAGCAGGTTCTTCATCGCATCAGGCGTAGGCGGGCTGACCCGCTTGTGAAGGCTCGCTTCCGGCTTCGGCCTCGACCGACCGGACGCCGCAGATCCAGGTGGCCCATTCCTTTCTGGTGGCCGCGTACTGTCCGATGATCCAGATCGTCGAGTCGTCGGGAGCCATCGCCATGCCGCTGTATGAACTCCACTGGATCTCTCCGGGCGAGGGGCTCTGCTGCAACTGCCGGCTCTCGCTCAACGAAACCGATCCGGGTCCGGCCGGCTTGCCCGCGACCCTGATGGTCGGAAATTCGGGATCCCCCGACCGGTTGAAGGCGAGCAGCATGTTCTCCTCGCCGTCGACTCCGATCGCCGGCGCGAAATAGTAGTATTGAGGCAGTCCGAAGATCCCCTGCTGCATGACTCTCGCCGCCTGCGGGTTGATCTGAAACCACTGGATGGCCGAGACGTTCTCGTCCTCACCCCAGTTTGCGGCGACAGTATGCGCCGTCCACAGTTTTCCGTGGCGGAAGACGACATTGCTCAGTCGAGGATCTCCGGTCTCGATCTGGAAATCGCTCATCTGCTGCCGGGCGTTCGGCGCGACCTGATAGGGCACGGTTGAGATGAATCGGCGAGTCAGAGTAGGCGCCACTCTCGTGTGATGCCTGATCGTCCATTGCGTCAAACCCTGTCCGTCGGGCGTGGCATTGAGAAGATACTGCTGACCGGCCACCTTGACTCCCGCGGCTATGACGTTGATTGCCGGCTGCAGTCCGAACGCATTTGAGCCGTCGGAATTACGCAGTTGCCAGAAATCCCAGCCATTCAGCGTTCCCCCGGTGTAGAGGTCCTTCTTGTTCAGTATCCGGATCTTCGAATACTTGAACCTGCCCTGCGGGTTGATCATGTTGGCCGACAGGTAGAGCGATGTATTGTCGACCGAAAGCGCCAGTCCCTCCGCCCAGTTGGTCGTGGAGTTCATCCCGTCGAGACCTGCTTCGAGCGCCCAGATCCACCATTCACCCAGCGGATTCTCGTCCCGCGTTGCCGCCACCAGAAACCATGAGCCGGCTCCGGATGTTCGGCGCGCGCAGGCTGCCAGTATCCAGGCCCCCCTGAATGGATCGAAGACCACCGAAGGACTGAAGATCGTCGACTCTCCGATCAGCGATCCGAACATGTCAGAGAAGTTACGGCGCAGCAGTTGGCGTCCACCCGTATCGAAGACCGCCCAGGCCGAATTGACCGTCGCGATCAGATGCTCTCTGCCGGCGGCGAGCCGGCAGTTCGGAGGCATCCATTCCGTATCGTCGATCCCGGCGAAATCCACCTTAACCTGTAATGGCTGTTCCTTCGCCGGCTTCGTAGGATAGGGCACATCCGTCTGAAGCAGTTGCAGCGCTCTGGCCGCATCGACTGAATCTACGGCCGCGCTCTTCAGATCGTTGTATCGCCCGATCTCTTCCTGGCGAGCAAACGGGATTTCGCGCAGCGATTTCAACCCCACCTCTCGGCGGGCCATCATCCGCCCGACATTGATCGATTCACCCCGCTCAGACGGCTTCGTCCTCATCCCTCTGGCTTCAGGGGTGACGATCACCTCACGCTGTTCTGAACTTCGGCCCATGGATTACTCCAGGCAGACTTGTGCCTCATTTTTTTTCGGGGATCGGTTGGGTAATCAAAAGATTCTAAGTTACCTGCTGTTAATTATTTATGCAGATAATATCTGTGATCGGCTGCGGGATGTCAAGTGAATAGGGCTCTCGCTTAAGATCACTCGCCTGAAATGCCCGATCCCCTGAAGTAACCCCGTGTCGTCATATGTGGACATTATTCTCAGTCGTCCTGACGTGTAGACGGATTTCAGACCTCCTGCGGTCTCATCTTTCGTTTGTGTTTTTATAAAACATCGGGTTTTCGAATCTATGCCGGAAAATCAGCTTCAGATTTATCTCAATGAAAACAAAATCGTTAGCCCTTCCCGGACGGTGTCGGTCCGGGTATCAGTCATAAAAAAGCCAAAGTTATGAAATTTGA
>CALBSU010000844.1 GCA_937967285.1 uncultured Acidobacteriota bacterium | reverse complement strand
AAAACTTAATCAATATTCCTTTTCAGCGATCTCGCGCGGCGTGAATGAGCGCCTCCATGTGATCCAGGTAACGTTCGAGAGCCCTGCGACCGGCAGCCGTCAGCCGGTATTCCGTCTTCGGAACGCGCCCGTCGAACGACTTGCGACAGGAGATATATTCCGCCTCCTCCAGCTTGCGCGCGTGAACGCTGATGTTGCCGTCGGTGGTCTTGAGCATCTCCTTCAATTCGCTGAAGGTGAGCGACTCGTTGGCGGCAAGCGCGCTGACGATTCCCAGCCGCATCCGCTCGTGAATCAGATTGTCGAGCTCCGGAGCCTTCTCGGCGGCCCGGATCGCCCTCAGCGCACGCGTCTCCCGTCCATCCTTCTCCGTCTGACCCGAGTCGGTCGATGATCGCGCAGTCTGTTTAGCCACCATGCCTCCTCGCTATGATTATTCCGAATATGATGTGCAATCCCCCGAACCCGGCCGCCATCAACAGGTTTCCCCACTCGATCGGGGCGAAGACCGTGATCGCACCCAGCGCCATAAAACAGATCCCCATCACCGGCACCACCCTCACCGAAAACGCGCCGCCCGTCACCACTCCCGTCCCGTACATCAGCAGCCACATCCCCGGCAGAATATCCAGCGCCCCCAGCCTCGCCAGCCCCAGCGACATCAGCGCCCCGGCCAGCAGCGGCGGAGCCAGACTCAGCGTGAACTTTCGCCCCGGCCCGGAAAGCAGCTTCAGATCCGCCGCCCGCGCCTTCCGCTTCATCGCCACCGCGCCGATCGCCAGCGCCAGCGGCAACTCCGCCGCCCAGACCATCATCCATTCATGCTCGTCGTCGATCCGCGACGCCAGCAGGGCCGCCACCAGCGCCGTCACTCCAATCAGCACCCCGCCCCAGCCCGGCACCGCCGTGAACGACGAAGCCCGCTCCATCGTCTCCCGGATGTACCTCAAATTGTCCATCGCCCGCCCATGCAGCGATGTCGGCGGATCTTCGGGCGCCAACTGCCTTGCCGTACTCATATGTCCGTCATCATACATATCGTTATTTGGTTTGACAAGTACTTTTCCCTGCAAAGAAAAGTCGTGAGAAAAGCGTGACAATTACGACAGGATATCCATCAGAAATGTTGGCCGCGATGTGGACGAGGGCAGCGGTTTCAGAACTTGTGACCACGATTCTGACCGATCTTGAGACGGAAATCGTCTCCCTTGACTTCGACGACCTTGCACATTTCGTGGAGTCTGGAGCGGAGGCGCGCGCCGACGCGTTCGGTGAGCGATTCCTCGCCGGGGTTCCGGGGTTCGTCGAGATAGTTGGTGGTGAAGATCGTGACCTTCCGGTCGTTATATCGCGTGTTGATGATCTGGGTCATGGTGTCGCGGACCCAGTCGGTCGGCTTGGAGGCTCCGAGTTCGTCCAGCACGAGCACCTCGGCGTTGTAGACCGGATCGAGGACCTTCAGTTCGGTCGTCTTCGAGACGGGATTGTAGCTGTCCTGTATCTCCTTGAGGAGGTCGCGGAAATCGTAGAAGAGGCAGGAGATGCCCTTGTCGATCAGGGCCCTGAGAGTGGCCACGGCGAGATGCGTCTTGCCGACCCCGCAGGGGCCGATGAAGAGCAGTCCGATATCGAGTATCGGATATTCGCGGGCCAGTTTCTGGGCATCGTTGAGCGCATGCGACTGCGAGCGGAAGATCTCGTCGGCGGTGAAGTTGTTGCCCTGCGGGTGGTAATTGTCGAAGGAACAGCCTTCGTATCGCTTCGGGATGTTCGCCGCTTCGATCAGTTGTTTACGGCGATCGCCGACCCGGCAGATGCAGCGCCGAACGCCTTTGCCCTCGACGGGCTCCCACCCCGTTCCACTGCAGAGATGACATGTCACGGTCTGTGTCTGATGAATTTCTGAGGCCATATTCCCGCCAGTACGATGGACGCCGCGAAAGTTCACCCATCATTCTTCGATGGCGGTTCCGGGGCTTGTTTATTGTCTTCAGAGCATCCTGAGCCTGTGCTGATTAGATGGCGAATTATATTTAAGCCCGCACTTCTTTTCAATCATGGATTTCAATTGAGCCCCGTGATTTCAATTAAAATTCGGTATTTTTGCATATTCTTTTTCGTCTGCTGTAAAATGAACGCATCGATTGATCATAACGATGAGAGATCTGATATTTCGAAAGACAAGGCACGAGACAAGGTGTAAAGATGCGGAGAGCGATACAAAGAATCATACCGGCCATACTCATCATTGCGGCACTCTTTCTGACCGGCGGGCCGAACGGTCTGGCGCAGTCGGAATCGAAGCGGACATCCTCGGCGTCGAATCAGAGCTGCGACGGCGCCCTGGATATCGTCCCGAGCGGTTCGATGACCTTCGTCCGCAAAAGGCGTCCGGGAAAGAGCGCGCCGGCCGATTCGAAATCATCCGCCAGGACCGACCGCAAACCGGGATCCCGCAACGACTGACCCGCACCACAGATGAACAAAAACAGATTCATTCCGCATCTGCCGGCGATACTTCTGATCGTCCTCTTCACGGCCTGCGATTCGCCGCCCAAACCGACCGGGATCAAAGAATATCCGCTTGTGGGCCGCGTCGAATCGATAGATTTGGATAAACAGCGCGTGACGATCGCTCATGAGAAGATCGACGGCTACATGGAAGCGATGACGATGCCCTTCCCGGTCCGCGATGTCGAGATCCTGCGCGGCCTCAAATCGGGCGACCAGATCACCGCCCGCCTCTTCGTCGATCACGATCGGAATATGAGTTGGATAGAAATTAAGAGTAGAAAGTAGAAAGTAGAAAGTAGAAAGTAGAAAGTAGAAAGTAGAAAGTA
>CALBSU010000843.1 GCA_937967285.1 uncultured Acidobacteriota bacterium | reverse complement strand
TGCATTCCGGCCAGGTTCTCCTCTTCGTTGTAGACGGGCAGGAAGAGCGAAATTTGTGGGTCCATGTTCATTTACTCTTGCGGTCGTCTGACGAGACAGACGATCGAAACGCCGAAGGGCAGCGTGTGATTTTTCAGCCATCCCGCTTCGATCGAGAAGATCCGCGCCAGCAGTTGGTTGACGAGCGGGTGATTGAGCCGGTTCTCGGGAGTTTCAGCACGTCCGAGCAGTTTGAGCAGCCGCCTTCCGACCAGGATCGGCAGAAACATGCCCAGGTTGGCGTAGCTGATCGTCTCGATCGTCAATCCCGCCGACTCGACGGCCGCCCTCAGCCGGTCGATGCGATACCTGCGCTTGTGTCCCGACTGGTCGTCGTTCGGCCCCCAGAGCAGCTTGAACGCGGGGACGAAGATGACCGCCGGCGCGCCCGGCCTGAGGCATCGCCGGATCTCGCGCAGACCCTTCACGTCATCGTCCAGATGCTCGATCACATCCAGCGCCGTGATCAGATCGAACGATCTTTCGACGAACGGCAGCTCCGTCGCGCTGGCGCAGATGATGTCGCGATGCCCGCGCTGGCGCGTGAAGCCGAGCGGCAGCTCCGACAGATCTATCCCCTGGACCTCGCCGAATTCCCGCAGATGGTCCATCGTCGCACCGGTCCCGCATCCGATGTCCAGAATCTGGAGCGCCCCGCCCGGCCTCTCGCCGAGCGCTTTCCTGATCTGCTCGAAGACGATCGCCCGCCGTCCGATGAACCACCAGTGGTGATCCTCGACATCATACATGACCGAATAGTTGAGCGGGCGCATCGTCCCGGCGGACGTCTCGCCCCGATCGAACACTGGCTCAGGCATTGGCGACCTCCCCCGGCCTGCGGGCGAACCCGCGCCAGCTGTTCCGGTTGTGCCAGTGGATCTCGACATCCCGCAGCCCCTCCGACCGGAACCATTCCTCGAACTCCGCGCGGCTGATGTAGAAGGCCACCGGCGCCGTCAGATGATCATGAACGATGTTGTGAACTTCACGGAAAGGAAAGCGCGAGATGTATCCGAGATATTCGCCGTAAAAAAGATATTTCGCGAACCGCGTCCCGGTGAGCGGAGCGTAGACGAGCTTGAGCGCGACATAAAGCAGCGCGGTCGGAAGATACGAGAGGTAGTAGAGCAACCGCGGCGGGATGCGCGAAGTCAGTCGTTCGCGTATCGGATTGACGAAGTTGACGATCCAGCCGTTGTTTTCGAGGCCGTAGATCCAGGCCGAAACCGCGCCTCCGCGGCCGAGCCGTCCGACCAGCGACGCGAACCCCTCGGCCGGACGCGGAAGATGATGCAGCACCCCGACCGAGAAGGCATAATCGAACCGCGGTTTGAGCGGCAACCGGAAGATGTCCGCCTGGATGATGTGAGCG
Source organism: uncultured Acidobacteriota bacterium (assembly GCA_937967285.1). GTDB lineage: Bacteria > Acidobacteriota > Blastocatellia > RBC074 > RBC074 > JADJXM01. The sequence goes on along the minus strand of CALBSU010000843.1, from coordinate 494 downwards.
TTCGGCAGGTCGCGCGTGTTGCGGTACGCGGCCTCGACCGCCCGGCTCAGGTCGACTCCGATCACCGCCTCGGCCCCCCAACCCGCGATCAGCCGGGTATGGCGGCCCTTGCCGCATCCTCCCTCGAGGACGACCTTGCCGCGTATGAACTCCGGCGTCACCGGCGCGATCCAGTCGAGGAACTGCTTCTCGTGATGCTCGCCGAGATGATCGAACTCCAGCCACTGCGCGCCGAAATTCTCCGCCGTCTCGAGCTGTTCCTCGTCGATCCGCGCGAAACGCGGCACTCCGTCGGTTATCGGATAGCCCTCTCCGCACCCTGAGCAGTCGAGCCTGCCAGTGATGATCTCTGTTCCCTCGCGCCTCTCAGCGACGAGATTCATTTCGCCCGCGCATTCCGGGCAGGCGAGGTACTGGCAAAGTGTCTCTTTCATCCTTTATATATGTCCGTTCAGGCTCGACCCGCGAAACCGTGATTGTATGCAAAGCTCAAA
>CALBSU010000842.1 GCA_937967285.1 uncultured Acidobacteriota bacterium | reverse complement strand
CATAGCCTCGCATCCGCTCAGGCTCATGCTCGGCGGGACCGATCTCTGGATGCGCTTCGCGACGTGGCTGACCGGCCTCATCTGAGCAATTTTCATTTGAACTGTACTAACTAATGGGGATTCGGGCCTGGCGCCATTCTTCGTCAGGCCCAATAAGAAGGCGATATATGGCAGGTTACTCCGGCACGCCTCTGGCGAAAAAACTCGGAATCAGGGAAGGGACCAGCATCGTCGCCATCGACGCCCCGAAAGATTATCTCGATCTGCTCGATCCGCTCCCCGAACGGGTCAAATTCTCCTCGAAAATCGACCGCACTACAGATATCGTCCATATTTTCAGCGCTGACAGGTCCGCTCTCTCGACCGCCCTCACGAAGTTCAGGAAGGTACTCGATCCGCAGGCGATGGTCTGGGTCTCCTGGCCTAAGAAGTCCGCGAAAGTGCCGACCGATATCACTGAAGACGTAGTCCGGGAAGTCGCGCTCCCGCTCGGCTTCGTAGACGTCAAGGTCTGCGCCGTCGACCCGACGTGGTCAGGGCTCAAGCTGGTCGTCCGCAAAGAGTTGCGCTGACGAAGCAGTACCGAAATCCTCCTTGACGATCTTGGTGTTTAATAACTCTCCGCATTGGCGCTCCTGATCAGTTCATCCGTTTCTCGAGCGCAAGGCCGCGAATCCTGTCGTCGACCTGCCGCTGGAGCACGGCACGCTCGTCATTCAGCTTCCTGACCTCGGCCTGAAGGCCTTCGATCCTGTCCTCATCTTCCGCGATTCTATTGACGTAGCGCTGGACCAGCCGCTTCTCCTCCTCTGTCTTTCCGAGCGCCTTGAGGTTCTCGCGCATGCGTTCCTGATCCTTCGTGATCGTATTGATCTCTGCGCCTTTCGCGGCGATCTGGCGGTTGAACGCCGAGATGCGAGCCTTGAGCTCGACTATCTCATCGAGCGCCTTCTTCATCTCAGGCGAGAGGTAATCGGCCTTGACGTAGAGCGCGATGTCGTTCGATGAGACATTCGAGATAGCGAAGGTCGCGGTCTCGGGCAGCTCCTCCGTCACGACGAGTTCGGTCGATGTGCTGGGTGAAATCGTGACCTTGAATCTTCGATAGTCTTCAGTGGTCTCGAACGGTTTGTCGTCGCCGGTCAGCTCCCATTTCGAGTTCTTGTCCCACGGATGCTCGATGATGACGGTTTTGGTTCGCTCGGTCACGTTATCGAGTGTGTAGACGGTCTTTCTGGTCTGACGATAGTGGACTCTCAGTTCGCCGTTGATGAACTGAGTCATGAAAGTCTTTTCATCGGGCACGGGCGACTTGACAGAGACGCGGCAGCCGAGGTCGACGGCGTAGGTGATGAAGCGTTTTTCGCCGGGCTTGACGCGTCCGGTGAGCGCCTCGCCGGCGTAGGTGTCGTTCTCGATAATGGTGACGGGGCCGCTTTCGAGCGTCAGGCCGGTGTTGTTGGTCAGGTAGACGGCGCTCATCGGATTCGACTCGCGCGTCGATCGGTTGTAGAGCGAGACGGTCTCGCCCTCGATCGTTTTCTGAAGGATCGGGATCAGCGCGGAGCTGTTGCGTTTGATCGTGACGGGATGCGAGATGCGGTACTCGAAGAGCTCGCCGATCTCCTGAGTTTCCGTGGCGGCAATGACTCCTGATGAATCTCCGCGGATCGCGGCTCCGGGGGTAAGTGCTGCAAGGCTCATAACTCTGCGACTCTTGACGGGAGACTTTGCGGGCGCCTCGGATGCGACGATCTCGACGGTTTCTGAGATCCCGCCGACTTCCAGCGTGAAATCTCCATTGGCGGTCATCCCGGAATCGATTCTGAGCCCGCTGAGCGTGGCTGTCTTGAATCCTGTGGCAACGGCCGTGATCCGGTAGCTGCCGGGCGAAAGCTCTTCCAGGCTGTAGTCTCCGTCGGAGTCGGTTACGGCTGAACTTTGTTGACCTGTGGCGTTGTTGATAGCGACGACAGTGACGTTGGGGATTGCGGCGCCGCTGGCATCCGTGACGGTGCCCTCGATCGAGGCATTGCCGCCACGACCACTGCCGACTCCGCCGCCAAACCCCATGCCCATTTCGGCCTGCGGCACCGTCGGCATGATCGAGATATCTTCGGGCATTCCGACTACGGGACGCGATTTGTAACGCGGCTGTTGCAGGTCCTGGATAAATGATACCGGCGCGCCGGCGATCAGCGAGAGCGTGACGTTGGTCCAGTCCTCGTCCTGCACGTTATCGACCAGCGCCCAGCCCTGCAGAAAAGGCTTCGCTTTCTGATCGATGACGATGCGATAGGTCGCCTTCCAGACAGGAGCTTCGACGACGTAGCTGACGAACATGTCGCGTTCGCCGTTTCCATTTGTCGAGATGGTCAGCGGCCGCAGGTTTTTGTGGATCGAAGACCGGAGGATCGACA
>CALBSU010000841.1 GCA_937967285.1 uncultured Acidobacteriota bacterium | reverse complement strand
TACGCCGACACGAACGGCTTCGAGAAAGACCGCGATCGTTCGATCTGGCCGTATCGTGACTGGGTCATTCGTTCTTTCAACCGGGACCAGCCTTTCGATCAATTCATGATCGAGCAGCTCGGCGGCGACCTGCTGCCCGGCGCAACGCTCGAGCAGAAGATCGCTACGGGATTTCTGCGCAACTCGATGCTCAATGAAGAGGGCGCCGTCGAGCCGGAGCAGTTTCGCATCGAGGGATTGATCGACCGCGTCGACGCAATCGGCAAGGCTTTTCTGGGGCTGACGATCAATTGCGCGCAGTGCCATTCGCATAAATTCGATCCGATCAAACACGACGAATATTACAGGTTCTATGCCTTTCTGAATCAGGACGAGGAACCCGAGATTGAAGTCCCGACCGAGGCTGAAATAAAAAAACGCGCGGAGATCCTGGCAGGCATAGACCGGATCGAGGACGAACTGCGAGCGAAACACGAGGATCTTCCTGCGCGCATGGCCCGCTGGGAGGAGGAAGTCCGATCAGGCGCCGGCGAATGGACGGTCCTCGAGAATGCCGAGGTGATCGCCACGAACGGCGTGAAATTCGAGCGCCTTCTCGATCATTCTTTCATTCCGCGCGGAGACAATCCTCCGACCGGCGTCTATTATTTCTCCGCCAGAACCGGGTTGAAGAATATTTCCGGGATTCGCCTTGAATTGATGACCGATCACACCTTGCCGCGGATGGGACCGGGACGTTCGACGCAGGGAACCGCGTGGCTCTCGGAGTTCACGGCAGAGGCGGCCCCCGCCGACCGGCCCGATAAGCTGCAGCAACTCAGGATCGACGGCGCGACAACGGATTTTTCCGAACCGTCAAGGCCTGTGGATCTCGCGATCGACGGAAATCCGAAAACTTCCTGGGGGATCGATGCCGGGCCCGGATTGCGTAATCAGGATCGAGGCGCCGTCTTCGCGCTGCGGACGCCCATTGCCGGCTTCGAAGGCGGGACATTGCTCAGGTTTTCGCTGGTCCAGAAAGAGTTCGGCGGCGGCGCGGCGGAACGTTTCGAAGCGCCAAACATCGGGCGTTTTCGCATTTCGGTGACGACGCGGCCCGATCCTAAGGCTGATCCGGTGCCGCCGGCCGTTCGCCGCCTGATCGATATTCCGCCGGGAAAACGGACGCCCGAACAGCAGCGTGAGGTTTTTCGCCACTACCGAACGACCGTTCCGGAATTTTCTGATGCCAACAGGGCCGCGGCGAACCTGCTCAGGGAATGGCCGTATCCGGCGACTACTCTGGTGGTCACGCCGCGGCCGACGGCACGAGAGACTCGAATCTTCAGGCGCGGCGATTGGAAACGTCCGGGCGAAGTCGTGACTCCGGGAACGCCGGCGTTTTTACACCCCTTCCCGGAAGGCGCTCCACTAAATCGGCTCGGGCTTGGCCGGTGGCTGGCGGCCCGCGAAAACCCTCTGACTGCCCGAGTCATCGTCAATCGCATATGGCAGCAGTATTTCGGTCAGGGGCTGGTCGGTTCGCCCGAGGATTTCGGTACGCGCTGTGAGGAGCCGTCGCACCCCGAACTGCTCGACTGGCTGGCGAACGAATTCCGGGACGGAGCATCGCGTCCCTGGTCGATCAAGCATATTCACAAGCTGATCGTGATGAGCGCAACCTACCGGCAGTCTTCGCATCGCGATCCCGAATCGAAGGATCCCACGAACAGGTTGCTGTCGCGTGCTCCCAGATTGCGCGTCGAGGCGGAAATCGTGCGCGATATCGCCCTCTCCGCCGGCGGACTGCTGAGCCTGAAGATCGGCGGGCCGAGCGTTTTCCCGCCGATTCCTGAAGGTGCGATGGCGGTCAGTTTTCGCAGCCGCACCGTCTGGGAGACCAGCAAGGGCGAGGACCGTTACCGGCGCGGAATGTACACGTTCTGGAAGCGCAGCGTCCCGTATCCGGCCCTCTCGGTCTTCGATGCGCCGAATGCCGATGTGGCATGCACGCGTCGCATCCGCTCGAATTCGCCGCTGCAGGCGCTGACGACGCTCAATGACGCCGCTTTCATGGAGGCAGCACAGGCGCTGGCGCTGCGGATGTGGAGGGAAGGCGGCACGGACGACACGGCTAAATTGCGCTACGGTTTCAGGCTCTGCACGGGTCGCCTGCCGGACCGGGTCGAAGAAGCCCGGCTGATGCAACTGCTCAAAAAAAGTGAGGGTCGTTTCGTCGGGAACACGGCGGCCGCTGTCTATGTCTCATCGCCGGATCTGAACGACCTGCCGGCCAACATCGACCTGCACAGGCTCGCTCCGTGGACGCTGGTCGCGCGGGTCCTGCTGAATCTGGACGAAACCATAACCAGGCAGTGACGAATCATTGTCGAGAGTACTGAGGCGCAAGCATGAAATATGCCGACGAACTGAAGAGCGAGTACAGGAAACTGGTCACGCGACGCCACTTCTTTCGAGAGTGCGGCGTCGGCCTGGGTGCGATGGCGCTGGCCTCTCTGCTCGAGGACAAGTCGTCGGCGGCCGCCGGTCAGCAAACAAAACAGCCCCATTTCAAGCCCAGGGCAAAACGCGTGATCTACCTCTTTCAGGCGGGAGGTCCCTCACAGCTGGAGATGTTCGATTTCAAGCCCGGGCTGGCAAAATACGACGGCAAACCCTGCCCGCCGGAACTGCTCAAAGGCCAGGTGCTTGCGTTCATCAAACCGGATGCCGCCCTCTTTGCCACGCAGTTCAAGTTTGCCAGGCATGGACAGTCTGGCGCCGAGATGTCTGAAGCGCTGGTTCATCTGCCCAAAGTCGCCGACCGAATCACGATCATCAGGTCGATGATGACGGATGCAATCAATCACGCTCCGGCGCAGATCTTTATGCAGACGGGCAGCGTGCAGTTCGGGCGCCCCAGCTTCGGTGCCTGGGTGACATACGGACTCGGTTCGGAATCGAAGGACCTGCCGGGTTTCGTCGTGCTCTCCTCGGCCGGCGGGACGAGCGGTGGGTCCAGTTTATGGGGCAGCGGCTTTTTGCCCACCGTTTACCAGGGCGTGCCGTTTCGACGGAGCGGAGACCCGATTTTGTCGCTCGCCAGTCCGCGCGGGATCTCGCGTGAGATGCAACGCGATTCCCTTGACGCGCTCAGGGATCTGAACGAGC
>CALBSU010000840.1 GCA_937967285.1 uncultured Acidobacteriota bacterium | reverse complement strand
GAAAGATACGACAAGCCGGTCATCAAGACCATCAGCAAGGGGCTTGCGGCGAACGATTACAGGTTCTCCCGTCTCGTGCTGGGAATCGTCAACAGTCTTCCGTTTCAGAATCGCCGCGCCATCGAAAAGGCCGGACAGTCGGATTAAAGGAGATCGATCATGATCATCACGCGTAAACAGTTACCTCGAAGGACGTTTCTCAAGGGCCTGGGAACGGCGATAGCGCTGCCGCTGCTCGATTCGATGACGCCGGCCATGACCTCGTGGAAGCCTCCGGTCAGGATCGCTTTCATCTATGTTCCGAACGGGATCGTGATGGAGGACTGGACGCCTGCCGCAACGGGCAGGGAATACGCTTTCACGCGCATTCTCAAGCCGCTCGAAGGTCTGCGCGACGATTTCATGGTCCTTTCAGGGCTGGATGACTACAACGGACTGGCTCTCGGCGACGGCGCTGGAGATCACGCCAGGGCAGGCGCCTCGTTCCTGACCGGCGTCCATTGCCGAAAGACGGCCGGCGCGGATATCAAGGGCGGGGTTTCGGTCGATCAGGTCGCGGCCGCAAAAGTCGGATCGCTGACGCGCTTCCCGTCGCTCGAACTCGGCTGCGAGGACTCGCGAACCGTCGGCAATTGCGATTCAGGTTACAGTTGCGCGTATACCAACAGCATTTCCTGGCGCACGCCGACAACTCCGATGCCGCCCGAAATCAATCCGCGCATGGCATTCGAACGGCTCTTCGGCGCTGAAGACCTGAGCCTCGCGCCGGAGGTTCGCGCGCGCCGCAGACAGTACCGCAAAAGCATCCTCGATTTCGTCCGCGACGATACCGCCAGCCTGGCCAGAAATCTCGGACCGTCAGACAAACGCAAGATCGATGAGTACCTCTTCGCCGTCCGCGAGATCGAAAAACGCATCGAACTCGCCGAGAAGGAGAACCGCCAGATCGATCCCGGCATCGAAAAACCCGCCGGCATCCCGATGACCTTCTCCGAATACGTCAATCTCATGTTCGATCTTCAGGCGATCGCCTTCCAGTCGGACCTGACGCGCATCTCCACGCTTATGGTCGGCAGAGAAGGCAGCATGCGCGTCTACCCCGAAATCGGCATACCCGATCCGCATCACCCGCTCACCCATCACCGCAACGATGCCGGATGGATCGAAAAGGTGAAACAGATCAATCACTTCCACATTCAATTGCTGGCCCGCCACCTGAACAACCTCAAGGGGATCAGGGAGGGCGACTCGAATATCCTCGATAATTCGATCATCCTCTACGGCAGCGGGCTCGGCGACGGCAATCGCCATACCCATCAGGACCTGCCGATACTGCTTGCCGGGCGCGGAGCCGGTCAGATCAAGCCCGGCAGACACATCCGCTTCGCTAAGGGCACACCTGTCACGAACCTCTACTTGTCTATGATGGACACCATGGGAGTTCACGAAGAGAAACTTGGAGACAGTACGGGCAGGGTGAGTGAACTTGATTGAGTAGAAAGTAAAAAGTAGAAAGTAGAAAGAAAGCACGTTGGAACCTGGCCCGTCACTACGCGTGACACTTTCTACTTTCTACTTTCTACTTTCTACTTTCTACTGATTAATCCGCCTTATTCTTCACGAGATTCGAATACAGGCGCCACTGGTTGTCGACCAGGCCGGCGACAAGGATGTAGCTGTAGGGGACATCGGCGACCCTGTGGCGATAACGGCGCAGCACGTTATCCGGAGGGATGCTCGGCAGAGTGATGACGTGTCCGGGCTGGTTGTAGATGGCGTGAGCCAGCTCGCCTATCTCCTGTTCGCGTGCCGTTTTGGCCAGCATTTTCGGAACGATGTCGGCGATCACCTTGTTCTGCCTGGCTTCGGTAGCCTCGTTTTTCGCGAGCAGAGCCTTCTTCTCCTCGAGCTCCCGATTGACGTCCGCCAGTTGTTTCTCCAGCGCGACAGCCTTGTCCTCCGCAGCCTCGATGCGGCTGCCGGCTGTACTGTAATTGCGGTACATCAGGCCGCTCAGGAAAAGGGATCCCGCCAGAAGCACAGAAACGACGATCAGCATCCATCTCAGTACGGCGCGCTTCTCAGCCTCGATCTGCATCGTCTGGCGCCGCACCATGTCATATTCTTGTTGGCTGTACATCATTTTTTGTAAGACAGTTAAATTATCGTTCTTTCGATATGATAGTGTTTGTCAGTTCGCGGGAGTAAACGACAAGGGAAGTATAAAGTACAAAGTTTAAAGTAGAAAGCAGAAAGGGCTTATCGTGTTACGCACTCTATCCTTTTTACTTTCTATTTTTTAC
>CALBSU010000839.1 GCA_937967285.1 uncultured Acidobacteriota bacterium | reverse complement strand
AGCGCCACCTTGGAGTGCGTCTTGAGTCCGACCAGGCCGTAGACGACGTGAACGCCCGCTTTCTCCAGCCTGCGCGCCCAGTTGATGTTGTTCTCCTCGTCGAATCGCGCCTTGAGCTCGACCAGGACCGCGACCTGCTTGCCCTGCTCTGAGGCCTCGATCAGCGCCTCGACGATCGGCGAGTCCTTGCCGACGCGGTAGAGCGTCTGCTTGATCGCCTGAACGTGCGGGTCCCGCGCGGCCTGAAGCAGAAATTCGACCACCGGCGCGAATGACTCATAAGGATGATGAAGCAGGATGTCCTGATGGCGGATGGCGTCGAAGATCGTCTCGCTCGACTTCAGCACCTGCGGCGTCGTCGGAGTGAACGGCGGATCCTTCAGCTCCGGCAGATCCAGCTTGTAGAGCGCCATCAGATCGGGGATGTTGAGGGGTCCGTCGATGGTGTAGACGTCCTGCTCCTCCATCTCCAGCGAATTGGTGAGGAGCTTGACCATATGCGGGCTCATGCCGGCCGAAACCTCGAGCCGGACGCCGAATCCGAAACGACGCTGCCGCAACTGCTGCTCGACGGTCTTGAGCAGATCGCCCGCCTCGTCCTCTTCGATCTCGATGTCGGCGTCGCGGGTGATCCGGAACGGCTGGCATTCGATAATCCGCATCCCCGGGAAGAGCGAGTCGATGTGCGCGGCCATGACCTCTTCGAGCAATACAAACGATGTCCCGTCGTTGTCGATCGGAATCAGCCGCGGCACGCTCGGCGGCAGTTTGACCCTCGCGAATCTCGGCTCCTCGCCGTTTTCGGGCTTCTCAGGCACGACCAGCGTGCCGAGATTCATGCTGATGTTCGAAATGTATGGAAATGGATGGCCCGGATCGACCGAGAGCGGAGTCAGCACTGGAAAGATCCGCTCGATGAAATAGTTGTGCAGCTGGCCGCGCTGCGATCTGCTCAGCTCGCCGTACGGGATGATCCTGATTCCGTGCTCCTCGAGCCCCGGCAATACCTGCCTGAGCAGGCATCTCATCTGCAGGTCGAGCAGAGTGTGCAGCCTCTCGGATATCCGCTTGAGCTGCGTCGCCGGCGTCAGTCCGTCGGGCGAGACCATCAGCGGATTGGACTCCAGTTGCTCCTTGAGCCCCGAAACGCGGACCATGAAGAATTCATCCAGATTGGTCGAGAAGATCGAGAGAAATTTCAGCCTCTCCAGCAGCGGCTGCGTCGGATCCAGCGCCTCGTCCAGCACCCGGCTGTTGAATTCTATCCAGCTCAGCTCCCGATTCAGAAGCGGACTCTCGATCAGCGGTCCGGAACCTCTCCGCTCGGTTCCGGCTGTCATTGTAATTGGTCCTGTTTCCATGCTTCGTTTTTCATCCCCTGCTGCTCTCTGCCGTCGTCCTGACAATACTCGCCGAAAATGGCGACAAAACATTGCAATTTTAGTCGAGTTTCGAACCGGGCGTCAAATTTTTCCAGTTTTTTCAATAACTTCCGGCCGTCGGATGCCCTCCCGCCTTGCGCCGGAACTCGACTCTTGCCGATAATGACCCTTATTCCCGGCAATCCGATACCTTACCTTTGAGAGGACGAAATTCCGAGATGAGTGCAGACCGGAAGATGAATCTGGATAAGATCGCCCAGGGCGTGCGGATGATCCTTGAAGGGATCGGCGAAGACGTCGACCGCCCGGGCATCGTCGAGACACCGCGGCGCGTCGCGGAGATGTATGAGGAGATCTGCGGAGGCATTTACGAAGACCCGGCCGCCGAGATCAAGGTCATCCCCGCCGAGACCCACGACGAGATAGTCATGGTCAGGGACATCGCCATCGCCTCGATCTGCGAGCATCACCTGATCCCGTTCACAGGCCGGGCCCATATCGCCTACATTCCGAAGGACGGCCGCATCGTCGGTCTCTCGAAACTGGCCCGCATCGCCGAGATATACTCGCGCCGCCCGCAGGTCCAGGAACGCCTCACCACCCAGATCGCCGAACTGCTCTACCACGGCGACCTGCAGCCGAAAGGCGTCATGGTGGTCATCGAGGCGGTCCATCTCTGCATGGTCATGCGCGGCATCAAGAAACACGGCTCGACGACCATCACCTCCGCCGTCCGCGGCGTCTTCAGACGAGACGAACGGACCCGCATCGAGGCCATGTCGTTTTTGACGGGCAGCAGGAGCTGAATGAGTTTCCGGTTGTAACTGCTCAGTCCGGGTAATAGTTTCCAGTTTCCAGTCTTATTGGACTGCGCGATGTTTTGCCGGAATTTGCTCCTGCAAGCAGCGGCGGATTTCGGGATACCAACAGGAAACTGGCAACTATTACCCGACAACCGGAAACTGGGAACCAATCTTTTATGCAGGAACGATTACAGAAGATAATAGCGGCGGCCGGCGTTGCATCGCGGCGGAAGGCCGAGGAGATGATCGCTGCCGGGCTGGTGACCGTCAACGGCGTGGTGGTGACCGAGCCGGGCACGAAGGCCGATCCCGAGAAGGACCACATCAAGGTCCAGGGCAAGCTGATCAATCCGCGGATCAGCCGTCAGCAGAAGGTCTATCTGCTGCTCAACAAACCGCTCGGAGTGCTGACCAGCAGGTCCGATCCGCAGGGCCGTCCGCTGGTGATCGATCTGCTCGGAACGTATCGCAACAAGGTGCATCCGGTCGGCAGGCTCGACTTCAACAGCGAGGGGCTGCTGCTGCTGACCAATGACGGGGAGTTCACGCAGCTCATCGCGCACGCCTCGAGCAAGGTTCCCAAGGTCTACGAGGTGAAGGTCAAAGGCAAGCCCGTCCAGCATCAGATCACGACGCTCGAGCGCGGAGTGCAGATCGGCGGCTCCCGCACGGCTCCGTGCAAGATCAAGCTGATCGAGGAGAGCAAGACCAACTCGTGGTTCGAGGTGACGCTGCTCGAGGGCAGAAACCAGCAGATCAGAAAGATGTTCGATTCGATCGGCCATTCGGTGATCAAGCTGCGGCGCGTGGCGATCGGTTTTCTGCGGAACGAGAAGCTCCGTCCGGGGCAGTTCAGGCAGCTCACAGAACCGGAGGTCAAGCGCTTCTTTCGCGGACGTGAGGCTGCAAAGCGCTGAGCGGCGCGGCCTGCCCCTGCTTGACATCGCATATTCGACCGCTTAGATTCAGGGTTCGGCATGTTTGAGCCGAAGATAATTATCTGAGCCGGCGCGTTTTGACCGGCAAGTATGGAGAGGGTTGCGGATCGAAATGGAAATCGTCCTGGCGGAAAGTCTGGGTTTTTGCATGGGAGTCAAGCGCGCGGTCGATATGGCCTACAAGGCGCTCGACAAGGCCGACAATCAGAAGATCGTCACGCTCGGCCCGCTGATTCACAACACCCAGGAGATCGACCGTCTCAAGCGCGACGGGATCGAAGTGGCCGATGTCGGAACCGTGCCCGAAAGCGGCACGGTCATCATTCGCGCCCACGGCGTCGCGCCGCAGGCCTACGAGGACCTCAAGGCGCGCGGCCTGCGCATCATGGACGGCACCTGTCCCTATGTTCATTACTCTCAGCGCAAGGCGATGGAACTCCGCTCAGAAGGCTATACCGTGATCATCGCCGGAGATAAATCGCACCCTGAGATCCTCGGCATTCTCGGCTACATCGACAATCAGGCCCTCGTCGTGAAGACCCCTGAGGAAGCCGCCGCGCTTCCGGAAATGGAGCGGGCCGGCATCATCGCGCAGACCACAATCAGCCCGGCCAAATACCGCTCGATCATCGATGTGATCAGGGCGAAATCGGCGGATGTGAAGGTTTGCGAGACGATCTGCGACGCGACCGAAGAGAACCAGAAGGCCGTTCGTCAGTTGTCCGGCGAGGTCGATCTGCTGTATGTCATCGGCGGCAGGCACAGCGCGAACAGCAACAAGCTGGTCGAAGCCGCGCGCGAGAAGTGCCCGCGCTCGATGCTCATCGAAACAGCCGACGAGATCGATCCGCGCGACCTCGATGGAGTCGGCCGGGTCGGCATCAGTGCCGGCGCCTCAACTCCGGACTGGATGATCCAGACCGTGGTCAGAAGATTGCGCCAGCTCGACACCGCGATTGCGGATTGAGACCTGCGCATTGCGAGTGGCCCTCAGTGGATCGGCGACCCGATCCGGCCCCCGCTCAGGATCTTCGACCGGCGCCCGTAATGATTGGCAAAATCAGATTTAAAGGGTTATCATTCTAACTCTTTGCAGTACAGGCGATATCCTTCGATAATCCGGGGATACGCCGACCGGGTTGCATGGGCAGCCCGCGTAGTTTTCCGAGGAGGAAGTCCAGTTTAAATGTCAACCAACAACCCAAATCAACCCGCTACCGGTGCGAGCGAAGCTCCCGAAACCAGCAACGTCGCCGCCGAGAGCGAAAACACCAACCAGATCGCCGATGCCGTGACGGCTGAATTGCCGACGGTCAGCGCGGCAGCTCCCGAACCGGCTGCCGCTTCTGATGATGAAGAGCAGTCGGAAAATTTCGATGCCGGCATGGATTTCGGCGCCATTCTGGAAGCTCACGAAAAATCGCACCGGTCCGAGATCAGCGAAAATGAGGTCGTCAAGGGGCGCGTGGTCAAGATCACCGACCAGGCAGCCATCATCGACGTCGGATTCAAATCAGAGGGCATCGTCTCGATCTCTGAGTTCAAGGACGGAGACGAGATCACGGTCAAGCCCGGCGACGAGGTCGATGTCTACGTCAAGCAGCTCGAGAATTCCGAGGGATATGTCGAACTGTCGCGCGCCGATGCCGTCAGAATGCAGACCTGGGACCAGATCGAGCAGGCATACAAGGACGGGTCAACCATCGTGGCCCGCGTGACCGACCGCATCAAAGGCGGTCTGCGCGCGGACATCGGCGGCATCCAGGCCTTTCTGCCCGGCAGTCAGGTCGATGTCAGGCCGGTCCGCAACCTCGACAGTTTCCGTAACAAGGACATCGAGGTCCGCGTTCTGAAGGTCAACAAGAAACGCGGCAACATCGTGCTCTCGCGCAAGGTCGTCATCGAAGAGCATATCAACGACCGCAAGGTCGAGACTCTCAAGAATCTCGAAGAGGGCGTGATCATCGAGGGCCAGGTCAAGAACATCACCGATTACGGTGCGTTCATCGACCTCGGCGGCATCGACGGACTGCTCCACATCACCGACATGTCGTGGGGCCGGATCCAGAATCCGAACGAGCTCTTCAAGGTCGGCGAGATGGCCCAGGTCAAGGTGCTCAAGTTCGATCGCGACAAGGAGCGAGTCAGCCTCGGTTACAAGCAGCTCATCCCTGATCCGTGGGCGACGACGGTCGAGCGCTATCCGCTCAACACCCGCGTCACGGGCAAGGTGGTTTCGCTGACCGACTACGGCGCCTTCATCGAGCTCGAGCCGGGCATCGAAGGTCTGGTCCACGTCACCGAGATGAGCTGGTCAAAGCGCGTCAAGCATCCGTCCAAGCTGCTCTCGGTCGGTCAGGAGGTCGAGGCGCAGGTTCTCGAGGTCGATCAGAACAACCGCCGGATCAGCCTCGGTCTCAAGCAGATCGAGCCGAATCCGTGGGAGACGCTGCAGGAACGCTACGGCGTCGGAACGCGCGTCAAGGGCCGCGTCAGGAATCTGACCGATTTCGGCGCCTTCATCGAGATCGAGGACGGGATCGACGGACTGGTCCATGTCTCCGACATCTCGTGGACGAAGCGGATCAAGCACCCGAGCGAGGCGCTCAAGAAGAACCAGGAGGTCGAGGCGATCATCACCGCCATCGATGTCGAGAACCGCAGGTTGTCGCTGTCGATCAAGGATCTCGAACCGAACACCTGGGATCGCTTCTTCGATACGCACCGCCTCGGCGACGTAGTGACCGGCAAGGTCACGAGATTCGCCAATTTCGGCGCGTTCGTCGAACTCGAGGATGGTATCGAGGGCCTCTGTCACGTCTCGGAACTCTCCGAGGAGCACGTTGAAAAGCCCGAGGATGCCGTCAAGATCGGCCAGGAGTTGCAGTTCAAGATCCTCAAGATGGATCGCGAGGCCCGCAAGATCGGTCTTTCGGCCCGCGCCGTCGGCAAGGATGAACCGATCATCGACGTTCGCAATTACTCATCGTCCGATTCGGGCATGGCCAGCCTCTTCGAGGTGGCCGGGCTCAAGCAGAATCAGGACGACGAGCAATCGAACGATTGAGACTCCTGATTGACAGACAGTTGGTTGGCATCAGTGGGCAGCGATTGGGTCACCCGCTCCATCGGCTGCCCACTGTTTCCTTTTCCACGGCAGCATGAAACGCAGTTCATTAGCCTGGGTTCTCATTATCGGCGCCGTTCTGTGCGGCTTCTTCGTCATCGGTCTGATGGCGATGATGCTCATGCTTTCGGACGGCGACAGCTCGTTCGGCGGAGGCGCGCGGATAGCGGTCGTCCCCGTCGAGGGCGTCATCGACGACGCCATGGCCAAGAAGGTCAACCAGCACCTCAAGCAGTACTCTGAGGACGCACGAGTCAAGGCCATCCTGCTGAGGGTCGACAGTCCCGGCGGCGGGGTTTCTCCCTCGCAGGAGATCTACCGCGAAATTCGACGCATCAAGGAAGAGAAGAAAGACAAGAAGATAGTCGTTTCGATGGGCAGCGTGGCGGCGTCCGGCGGATACTATATCGCCTGTCCCGCCGATAAGATCTTCGCCAACCCCGGAACGGTGACCGGCAGTATCGGCGTCATAGCGGAGTGGATCAATTACAAGGATCTGGCGGAATGGGCCAAGGTCAAGCCGGTCGTCTTCAAGAGCGGAGAGTTCAAGGACACGGGATCTCCCACACGGGAGCTGACCGACCGCGAAAAGGTCTATTTTCAGGCCATGATCGACGAGCTCTACGGGCAGTTCGTGACGGCGGTGACCGAAGGCCGCAAAGGTCTTGGACCGAAGGGGAGCGAACTGGACCCGCAGAGGATCAGGGAACTGGCCGACGGCCGTGTCTACACCGGTCAGAGCGCACTCAATTACGGACTCATCGACAGTCTGGGCAATTACGGCGACGCGCTGAGGGAGACCGCCAAGATGGTGGGAATCAAAGGCGAGCCGTTCGTCGTCACTCCGCCGAAGGAGAGGCAGGGATTCTCGATTCTGGATCTTGTGCTCGGCATGGCCGGCATCAAGGCGCCGGAGTCTCTGCCGGCAAGTCTCGGCGACTTCGATACATCCGTCAAATTCAAGTATCAGTGGAAATAGTCGCTGCTGTTTTTCTACCGCCCGTTACGCATGAAATTCAATGATCGTCCGGGCTGTCGTGTGGTTTGATTTTAATCATCGTCAAATGGAGGAGCGATGACTAAAGCTGAGTTGGTGGAAGAAGTTGCCCGCGCAGCCGAGCTGACAAAAAAAGACTCGGAAGTGATCGTTGACGAGGTATTCAAGAACATAATTCATGCGCTCAATCGAGGCGAGAAGATCGAGTTGAGAGGATTCGGTTCGTTCCGGGTTCGTCAGCGCGAGGCACGCCGGGGTCGCAATCCCAAGACGGGGGCGCCGGTCGACATCCCGGCCAAGAGGGTCCCGTACTTCAAACCCGGCAAGGAGTTGAAGGAACTGATCAATCTCAAGGGCGAGGCGACCGAGGAAGAGGGCGCGGCTGAGGAGAGTTCTTCCTGAGAAACTCCCCGTCCTTCCTTTGAATTCAGTTGCCCCGAATCATTCATATCCGGGCATTCCGGGAACTCTTTTACATCACAATAGCCAGAAATGCGGCCCGGTCCCTGCGAAAGCCCTGTTACAGGCTGAAGCGGGCCGGTTCCGCTCCCGCCCGCATGTAACCTGCTGATTCGGAGGTGTCGCATGAAACCGCATGTTGATCGATCAGGGATCGT
>CALBSU010000838.1 GCA_937967285.1 uncultured Acidobacteriota bacterium | reverse complement strand
TAATCATGATGAACCGATCTTTCATCGACTCCGGCCCGCTCGCGCGCAAGTTGTTTGCGCTTCTCGTAGATCTCGCAAACCGCCGCCAGCTCCACATCGCCTCTTTCCTGCGCACGCAGTTTGAGATAGTCGATATGGTTGTTCATCCTTCCGCCGCAGCCGATGAACCCGACCCTGATCCGGTCGTTCGATCCCGCCGGCCGCATCGTCCGACCGTCCGACTCCAGTCGCTTCCCGAATCCCGTTGCCGCAGCAATAGCTCCGGCATCCTTCAGAAACTCCCTGCGCGTCTTCGTCATCCGATACCCCCTGATTTTGAACGCACCCGCTCCAATGCCAAAGCGGCGCCGGGCCGCCGCTCTTCTTGCCTTTTTTAACTCGATGGCCTCAAGCATATCCCACTTTGAATTTTTCAGACAGGCTTAACTTGACACCATTAACACCAGATTAGATAATTCCAATATCCAACGAGTCAAATAAAGTCAAAGATGACCTGCCTTTGGGATTCCGGGGCAACTCAGTTGGGCATGACCGCTGGGATCTGAAAACACCTTATTCGAAAACGATCAGAAGAAAGGAAAAACGTCTCCTCAAGAGGCGGAATACGAGTAATACACACCCTTCTCTGGAGCCCTTAATTATGGATGTGCCGGGAGCGCGAGTTCCGGGCGCCTTCAAATAAGGAAGGAAATAATGAGCTCCAGAATAATAAAGATAATTGCGAACATAAGGGGGATCGGATTTGCGGCGGTAATGCTGGCCGTGATCGGTCCTCTGGTTCCGGGACAATCGGATCTTTCGAGTATCACCGGCACGGTCAAGGACCAGACCGGTTCGGTCGTTCCGAACGCGAAGGTAACCGTCAAGAGCGAAATCAGGGTATTTGAGAGAGTTACCACCACCAACAGCGAAGGTTATTACGTCATCTCGAACCTGCCTCCGGGGCTATACACAGTCACGATCGAAGCCTCGGGATTCAAATCCTTCAACAAGACGGGAAACAAGCTCGATCCGAACATCGCTTCGAAGGTCGACGTAGCGCTCGAGCCGGGGCAGTTGACCGAGGTGGTCAACATCACGGCGACGGTCTCGGGGGTGCAGACTGAGACGGCGACGGTCGGCAAGCTGGTCGAGGGCAAGCAGATCGAGGCATTGCAGCTCAACGGCCGGAATCCGCTCTTCCTGGCGCTGCTCAAGCCGGGCGTGGCGGGAGGCTCGCTGGCCAGCTTCAGCTTCGGACTGACGAGCGGCGGCTTCAGCATCAACGGATCGCGTTCTCAGGAGAACCTGATCACATTCGACGGCGCCGTCGGAGTGCGTACTCGTCAGAACGGCACGAGCATCGGCGTGGCCGATCTCGATACGACTCAGGAAGTGCAGATCCTGACGGCCAACTACAATGCGGAGTACGGACGTTCGAGCGGCGGCCAGATCCGCATCGTGACCAAGAGCGGCGGGCGCGATTTTCACGGCGCGGTATTCGAGTATCTTCGGAACTCGGCGCTCAACGCCAACACCTGGGACCGCAACCGGAACTCCAACCGCAGGGACTGCGACCAGTTTCCCGCCGATGCCCACTGCCGTCCGAATCCGTTCCGCTACAATCAGTTCGGCTACAATCTCAACGGGCCGGTGATCATTCCGGGAACGGGATTCAACAAGGACCGCAACAAGGTCTTCTGGCTGTGGGGGCAGGAATGGATCCGCTTCCGCAATGACGCCAACCTCGGGCTGAGAGTCCCGACGGCCAGGATGCGCGCGGGAGATTTCAGCGAGCTGGCGGCGTCGAACCCGCTTCGCGTCGGACCTTTCTTCATCAGGGACCCGCTCAAAACGGGCGCCTGCAATGCCAACGATCAGACGGCGTGTTTCAGCGACGGCGGGATTCTCAACAAGATACCGGCCAACCGGCTGAGTCCGAACGGGCTGGCGCTGCTCAACGCCATGCCGCAGCCGAACCTGCCGACTCCGGATTCGAGCGGACGTAACTTCTTCGCCTCCGCCGGAGCGTTCCAGAATCAGCGCAAGAACACGCTCTCGATCGATATCTATCCGACAGAGAAGCACCAGATCCGGTATCGCCTGCAGATGCTCCAGTTCGATGATTTTCAGCCGTTCTTCGGAAGCACCGACCGCGTGCCGCGCATCTTCGATCGTCCGAATCAGACGACCTCCGTCAACTGGGTCTGGACGGTCTCGCCGACCTGGGTCAGTGAAACGCTGGTAGCGGCCAGCCGCGACCAGGTCTTCATCAACGTCGATACCTCGTCCGGGCGTTTCGATCGAACGCAGTACGGCATCAACTATCCGTATGTCTTCGGGACCGGCAAGGAGATTCCCAACAAGATCCCGACGGTCGTCTACGGCAACGGATTCAGCGGACTGGACGGCGGACCCTATCCGGCCCAGTCGACGGGGCCGATCTATCAGATCAGCAACAACTGGACCAACATCCGCGGCAATCACACGATCAAGTTCGGCGGCTACTTCGAGCGCGCCGGACAGAACGACTTCGACCAGATCAACGTCGCCGGCACGCCGGGCGGCACGAACAACCAGAACGGTCGTTTCGAGTTCCGCGACAGCACGGTCGGCGGCACCGGAGTGGCCCTCGGCAACGTCGCGCTTGGTCTGTTTGACAGTTACGCGGAGATCGGCCAGCGCGCCTACACGCCCTACCGGTTCCATTCGTACGAGTGGTTCATCCAGGATTCATGGAGGGCGACCGACAAGCTGAGGCTGGAACTCGGCCTCCGTCACAGCATCCTTCAGCCGTACTACAGTCTGTGGCGGAACATGGTCGTCTTTGATCCCGCGGTCTATGATCCGAACATTGCGGTGACGCAGGATCCGAAGACGGGATTCATCATCAGCGGCAACCTGCAATCGCGATACAACGGGCTGCTGATCCCGGGCGACGGCTGGACGGATGCCGCGCGCGGGCGCATCAACATCGCCGATACAGGGGAGTTCGACTTCCTCTTCCGCGGATACAAGAAGCAGTATTCCGACATTAATTACGGCAACTTCCAGCCGCGGATAGGTATCGCGTACGCCTTCGACGACAAGACCGTTATCCGTGCCGGAGCGGGACGTTTCTTCACGCGGCTGGGGGTGAGCGATTCGATCTTCCTCGGCGGCAACCCGCCGCTTCAGCCGACGGTCTCGATCGCCAACGGCAGCGTCGACAATCCCGGAGGCACATCGGGCAGGGCATTCCCGCTCTTCATCCAGACGCTCGACAAGACATTCCCGTTCCCCGAATCCTGGGCCTGGAATTTCACCTTCGAGCGCGAGATCGGCTGGGGGACGACGGTCACCGCCGGCTACGTCGGCCGTCGCGGACTGCACCTCCAGCGCGAGCGCAATCTGAACCAGCTGCCCGAGGGAACGCTGACCAACCCGGCGAATGCGGGCATCAACCCGGACTTCCTGCGTCCGTACAAGGGCTTCAGCATCATCCGAATCTCGGGGAATGAGGCGAGCTCGATGTATCACGGGCTCCAGCTTGAAGCCAACCGCCGGTTCACGAACGGATTTTCGTTCGGCGCCGCGTACACCTATTCGAAGTCGAACGACGACGGTTCCGGGCCCCGGGACATCATCCCGAACGCATACGATGCGAGCAACGTGTGGGGGCCGTCGAGCTTCGACCGGCGGCATGTCATGGTGCTCAACGCGGTCTGGGAACTGCCGTTCTTCAGGGACAAGTCGGCGTGGACCGGCAAGGTCCTCGGCGGCTGGACTCTGAGCGCGGTCTCGCAGATGCAGACCGGAACTCCGTTCACGGTCGGCGTCCGCGGCGGCGCGGATGTCGCGGGAGTCGGGCCGGGCAGCGGCGGTCAGTGGTCGGTCATCACCGGCGACCCGAAACTCGATCGCAGCGAACGGGCCTTCACTTCCGGTCCGGGACAGAGCAACTTCTGGTTCCGCACGACCAATCCTGACGGCAGCCCGATCTTCTCCAACCCGGCCGCCGGCACATTCAATCGCCAGAGAGTCAAGAACTTCCTCAATAATCCGGGCTTCCAGAGCCATAACATCGGATTGATGAAGGACTTCCTGATCGGTGAGCGGCACCGGATCACGTTCCGGGCCGAAGCCTTCAACTGGCCCAATCACCCGAACTGGAACGGCGCCGACACCAACGTCCAAAGCGCCAACTTCGGCAAGGTGACCAGCAAGGGGCAGGGCGGCGAACGACAGTTGCAGTTCGCCCTCCGCTACCAGTTCTGATACCCTCGGCCCGCCTTCGGGCCTCTGCCCGCCCGGATTCATGTCCGGGCGGGCTTTTCTGTCGCTCAAAATTGACACAGGCTTGACTTGACACCTGGTCAAACCAATCGGATAATCACGCCATCCAACGAGCGCGATTAAGTCAAAAATGACCTGCCTCATTCAGGCAACTCAGTTGGAATCCGCTGACAGCTGGGTCTGAAAATTTCCGACAAAAACAGATCTATAAAATACTTATGAGATCACGCACGGGACCCCTGGTTTCAGGGGCGGGATGCGTGCGAATACCCTTCTCTGGGGCCCTGAGATTTGGATGCGGAGGGCGCGGAAGCGCCAGACGTCTTCAAAGACTAAGGAAGGAAATCGATGAGCTCCAGATTGCAGAAAGTTTTTGCGAGTTTATTGTGCCTTTGTATCGCAGCAGCGATTATTCAGATATCGAACTCAACGGTTCAGGCGCAATCAGACAATTCAACGATTACCGGTTTCGTAAAAGACCAAACCGGCTCGGTGATCAGCAACGCTAAGGTCGTCGTCAAGAACGAAGCCAGAGCGTTCGAACGGACAGCCCTCACTAACAGCGAGGGATATTACGTAGTATCCAATCTTCCCCCGGGCATATATTCGATCAGCGTCGAAGCCTCGGGGTTCAAAACCTACATCGTGACCGGCCGAAAGCTGGATCCGAACCTGACCACAAGGCTTGAGATTTCGCTCGAGCCGGGCCAGTTGACCGAGACGGTAACGATCGAGGCATCTGCCGTAGGCATCCAGACGGAGTCGGCGACGGTCGGCAAGCTGGTCGAGACCAAGCAGGTCGAGTA
>CALBSU010000837.1 GCA_937967285.1 uncultured Acidobacteriota bacterium | reverse complement strand
CCGACTGGATCCGCGAGTACGCCCATCAGAGAGGCGGATCGATCGACGCCGGATCGGCGTCGTATCTGGCGGGAATGGTCGGGATCAGCCTGATGAGATTGTCGTCGGAGCTCGACAAACTGATGGCGTATGTCGGAGAGAAGGGCCGGATCACGCGATCGGAGATAGATCTGCTGGTCCTTCATACCCGCGAGCACACGAGTTTCGAGATCAGCGATGCGGTTGTCGCAGGGGATCGGAGGCGCGCTCTGACGCTGCTCGATCATGTCTTCACCAGTCAGTCCGACAGCCCGCAGACGATATCGCTCATGTTGCTGGGAGCGATCGCCGGGAACTATCGGCGAATGCTGATGGCGAAGGATCTGATGCAGCAGAATGTCTCGAATTCCGAACTGGCCTCGATGCTCGGAGTTTCGCCGTACGCGGTGACGCACATCAACGAGAAAGCCCGAAAGGTTTCATCGGAGAGGCTGATTGCGGGCATCGGACGGATCGCGGAGACCGATCTGGCTCTCAAGTCTTCGATGGCGACTCCGCGGCTGCTGCTCGAGGTGCTGATCTGCGAACTCTGCCCGGCGAGATGAAAAGTTTTTTGACGCCAGGGCGCCAAGACAGCCAAGGGGGATTAATGATGGCATGGTGCCTGATTACCCCATCACGCTGCTCGAAAATTGTTTTGATCCGATGTTTCATTTCATGAATAATCCTTGGCCGTCCTGGCGCCCTGGCGTCAAAAAACTTTTCCTCACAGGGCTGAGCAGTTATGTTAGACTTTTGCCTTCCCCGTCGCCCCCTCAACCTCACACAGGAGCCAGGATTATGAGGATGATTCTCGCGGCGCTGATGCTGATCATTGCGCCTGTTACATACGCTCAGAACGGTTCGCCGAAACTTAGCATCGAGCGGACCGACCACAATTTCGGCGAAGTGGCCCGGGGCGAGTCTCCCACGCACACCTTCACCTTCAAAAATACCGGCGACGCGGAACTGCGTATCGTCAACGTGGCGCCGAGTTGAGGGTGCACGGCAAGCGACTTCACGAAAGTCGTCCCTCCCGGGCAGGAGGGGAAGATCACTCTCACCGTCAATACCGCGACTTACACCGGCCCGGTCAGCAAGACCACTGAGGTCGTGACCAATGATCCGGGTCTCTCCCGCTTCACTCTGATCCTGAACATGGTGGTCAAGGCTCCTGATGCGGCGGTTACCGGCACGAAAGCCGGGTCATTCATCATCGGACCGACGACGAGCTGGTCGGCCAGGGCGCCGAAAGGGACACCGGCCACCGGAGTCCTGACACTCACCAACATCTCCGGCAAACCGGTCAAAATCACCGGATTGTCGACGGCCGGCAGAGCCGTCAGCTCATCGTTCAATATGCTGGAGGAAGGAAAACGCTATGCGGTCAATCTGGCCAGCTCAAGCGAACTTCCGGTCGGAACGCATCGCGACACCCTGATCATCAGGACAGATGACAAGGAGACGCCGGAGCTGAAGGTCCCGATCGAAGTGACGATCATCCCGGCAGTCATGGTCAATCCGGCCAGCCTCGATTTCGATCTGACTTCGCTCAAGGGCGAGGACGGAGAGCTCGCGGGCTTCAGTAAATTCCTCTGGCTCCGCCTGGCACGCGGCACCGGGATCGAAGTCACTTCGATCAAATGCGATCTGCCGTTCGTGCAGGCCAAAATCAACTCCAAGGACGGGCACTCGATCGTCCTCCGTGTCGGATTCAATGCCAGCCCGTCCGCCGGAAGCCATTCCGGGACGCTGCGCGTCGTAACCAACATCGACTCAGCGGGAACGATCGAGGTTCCGATAAAGGTTGTTGCGAGGTAATTTGGAGGCAGTTTGGAGTGCGGCGCCGCTTTGGGCGCCGCTTTCTTTTTCCCATCAGTACTCGGGATTCCGGGATAAAAAAGCGGCGCCCAAAG
>CALBSU010000836.1 GCA_937967285.1 uncultured Acidobacteriota bacterium | reverse complement strand
GTCCGCGCGATCGTCAAACACAAACGCGCCCGAGTCGTCGAGGACAGGGAAGAGACCGGTTTCAAAGCGCATTCCTATCTGTCGAAACTCGGCTTCGAGCGCGCGCGGATCGAGCGGATCGAATGGACCTACGCCCGCGAGGACGCATCTTTATACATGATCCGCGCCTCGCTCCACGATTCGACGTCGGGTAAGTCTCACCAGCTTTCGTCCTACGCTTTTCCGTCCGACCGGTGGGAGAAGCTCGATACTTTCGACATGGTCGATCTCTACCGGAATCGGACGGCTCTGCCGCGGGCCTGGTTCGTCGAGAAGCTGATGAATGTCTCTGCCGAGCAGTCTCTCGCGGCTGTCAGGAGCGGGGTTCTGCCCGACGGATCGAAATTCGATCCTCAAACAATCGGACTGGTCGAAGAGCCGCCCTCCGGCAAGGCATATTCAAAGGGCGAGGTCACGCTCCGCTCGCATTCGCCGAACGAGATCGAATTCGATGTCAGGACGGCGAAGGACGCATTCCTGGTCGTCAGCGAAGTCTTCTACCCGGGATGGGAGGTCGAGATCGACGGGAATCCGGGGCGGATCGAGCGCGTGGACTACACGTTGCGCGGGATTGAGGTGCCGGCCGGGGCGCGGAAGGTCCGGATGATCTACCGGCCGCGATCATGGCGTCGGGGGCTGGCGGGATTAGCTTCAGGAATTCTGCTGCTTGCGGCTTTTTGGAGTGCGACGGCCCGGCGTCGCTTTCGCAGTCCTGCCTAGGAAAGCGACGCCGGGCCGTCGCTCTCCACATCGAGGATGCGCATCGGAAACGGCTCGGACAGTCTCTCATGAAAACGGAGCCTGACGGCGTATTGACCCGGCCCGGCCTCCCGGGGCAATCGCGCTACGGTCATGTGCACTCCGTTAGCCGGGACGAAGCTCACCGATTCCGGGACGATCTCGATCTCATTCAAAAAGACTCTGACCGTCTCAGGACTTGCAGTCTCATCCATCGTGTTGGCGAAGACCCTGAAGACAGACTTTTCGCCGGTCGCATGGACATCGATGCCTCCGTCGACGGCGTTGTTGATCAGGTTGATGCGCGGAGCGACCGGCGGCGGTTCGACAAGCGTCAGTGAAAAAGGATCTGAAAAAGGGCCGTCGAGCAATCCGATGCGGACACTCGACATCCCGGCGGACAAATCCCCCGGAATGCCGATGTTGACCTGCGTCAGGCGATCGAGATCGTCTCTATTCAAGGCAGACGCGAAATTCTCTCCGACCCATCCGACATAACACGGCAGAATCTTTCGACCGTCGAATTCGACGATGATGTTGTTGGCGTCGAGCGCCGTCGGGTCCGGGCCGGCGATGACGACCGTCAGGAAAGCGTAGTCCCCTCTGGTCGGGACGGACTTCTCTTGCGGATCGTCCGAGCGGCCGAAGATGACGACTTCAGGTTTGACATCGGGAACACGGATTTCGGTCTCAGGCTTCTGCAGAATCGTCCAGCAGTACTGGGTGCCGAGCCCGAGGAAACTGACCAGATGCGCTCCGTTATCGCGTGCGGCCCGGCGGATGTCCTCCTCGGTGAATGACGCTCCGGTCCAGGTGTCCTTCTCCATCCGGGCGTACTCCTCTGCGGTGATCGAGCAGGTCTGAAACTTGAACAGCCCGCCCGGTTTGAGCACGCGCAGGGCATCGCGGATGTTGGCGTGTATGACATCGACCGTCGGGACGTGCTGAAAGACGTAGACCGAGAAGATCATGTCGAAATAGTTCGAGGGCAGGGCTGCGAAATCGACTCCGCTGGTCTCGTGGAAACTAACGTTCTCGAGGTGGCCCAGACGCTCACGCGCGCGGGCGATCATCTCGGCCGAGACGTCCGTGCCGTGAACTTCAGCGAAATGCCCGGCCAGATGTTTCGTCATCCGGCCGATCCCGCAGCCGATCTCGAGCAGTCGCTGTGATTTGAAATCGCCGCGCTGCGTCAAAACCGGATCGCTGAGGACGAAATTGATGACCTCAGGCAAACCTGTCGCGTCGAACTCCTCGTCGCTCTGATCGCGGCGGACGGTGTTGATGTACCATTTGGCGTTCTCGCGAGCGCGGTCGTTCCAGTCTCGTTTCATCGCGTCGGCCTGATCGCCCAGCTTCCCGTTCATTCAGATCCTCCAACAGATATTCATAACTGCTCATGTCTATAACATAATTGCCCGCTTGATCAGAGCCCTTTATGCAAAAAGGAAAACCCGGCCAGGAGCCGGGTTTTCCAGAAATGTTCGGAATTTCAGGCAGTTTATTTGGCCTGTATCGACTCGATGTACAGTGTGAGCGCGTAGATATCGAGCTTCGCTCTCGCCGCATCGAATTTCTGCCTCAGGTACGGTCCCCAGACCGGCATATCCTTCTCGCCGTGAACCCTGGTGACGACCTCGCCGCCGATGATCTGCTGAACCCTCAAGCTCGGGAACTTGCCGTTGACCCTGGCGATCCGTGTCAGGTCGGGCATCCTGGATTTCAGTTCGGGCGCGACGTATCCTCCTCCCTTTCCGTCCATACCGTGACAGCTCGCACAATATTGCAGATAGAGTTTATGACCGCGCTCGGTATCTCCCTGCGCCTGGATCTGTTCCGGCGAATAAACGATAATCGATGCCACCATTATCAAGCCAATCAGTGCCGCGATTCTTTTCAACATGACGGGCCTCCTTTCAGCCCTGCCGATTGATTGTCTGCGGGGAAACTTTTTACGGACCTCGAAAACAGCCCGGTTCGTCTTGAGGACTGGCCCCAAGATAAGACTTAAATTGCCCTGGAATCAGATGTGTTCAATCAATCGTCGCGTTACTTCGATCGATCTTTGAATGGCCATTCATTGAGGATCTTCAGCGTCTTCACTTTGGTGTAAAGCAATAAGTATGCCGGAAACTGCGCTCAGTAAGAGTCACAGAATCAATGAGAAGGCGACCAGAGAGGGGCAGGTTGAGCGAATTTCCGCGTGCCTTGGGAAAGTTTGCGCAATCGGTGATTGCATATTATCTTTGAGGATATTTCGGCGGCGTCACAATCCCAGGGAATTGATAAATGAACAATCAGACGAGAGAAAAAGACCCTCAATCCCGACAAAGTTATTCCAATCTTCTGATTGCCGCAGCGCTGATTTTATTGCCTCTGATCTATTTCTATCCGGCGGTGACGGGCGAGGTGGCGCTGGCGCAGGGCGACGGGTGGACGCAGAATCTCGGGGTTCGAGTGCTGATCGGACGGATGATCGGTTCGGGGCAATTGCCGCTCTGGAACCCGTTCATCTTCGCGGGGACTCCGCTGCTGGCGAGCATCTATCCCGGCGCGCTCTATCCTCCGAACTGGCTCTTCGCGATCTTCTCGCCGGGCGTGGCGATGAACCTGGTGGTGCTGACGACGTATCATCTGGCGCTGATCGGGACATATCTCTTCGGGCGGAAGCTGGGGATGAGCCGGACCGGAGCTCTGGTTGCGGGCGTGGCCTTCACCTTCGGCGGATACATGATCGCGCACATGGGGCACACCAGCCGCATTGCCGCGGCGGTCTGGCTGCCGTGGATATTGCTGGCGATCGAGAACCTGCGTCACCGGTTCTCGTGGACGTGGGTGGCGCTCGGATCGGCCTTCATCGCGCTGCAGCAGTATGCCGGCGAGCCGCAGATGACCTTCTACACCGTTCTGCTCGGCGGGGCGTACTGGCTGTTTACTTTTCTGTTGAAGCCGTCGCAAAGCGGGCGACCGGGTTTTATTGCCGGGTCAGCGGTGATGGCTGTCTGCGGGACGCTGCTCTCGATGATGCAGTTGCTGCCGCAGCGAGAGCTTCTGCAGCAGGGCGAGCGCGCCAACATCAGTTATGAATATTTCTCGGCCTATTCGCTGCCGCCGCGTCAGGTCCTGACCTTCTTCTTTCCGTATTTCTTCGGCGGAGCTGCGAAACCTCCGTACATTGTCACCTGGTGGGGGACGTGGACGATCGACGAGACGTGCGGCTACGTCGGACTGATGACGCTGCTGTTGGCTCTGGCGGCGTTGATCGGCCGGAGAAGAGAGTCTGAGGTCTGGTTCTGGGCGGCGATGGCGGGGGCGGCTCTCTTTCTGGCGATCGGAGCATACCTGCCCTTCGGGATCTGGGAGTATTTTCACCGGATTCCGGTCTTCAATCTGTTTCGGGCCTCGGCGCGGCACATGTTCGAGTTCACGTTCTCCCTCGGTATTCTGGCCGGTTTCGGGGCGACGTGGTTGATGAATGCCGGTACCGAGAAGGCGAAAAAGGTCGCACTGATCGCGACATCCGCCCTCGGCGCAGTGATGGTCACGGGAGCCGCGATCTATCTCTTTTCCGGATCGGGGCTGGTCGCCGAGATCCCGCGGCCGCAGGTGGCTGGATCGATCACGAACCCCGAGGTCCTCTTTCCGCTGCTCGTCGCGCTGGTCACGGTTGCGGCCGTCTGGTTCGGAATTTTACAGCGAGGGCAACTCGGGAAGTCCGCGTTCATCAGCATCCTGCTGCTCGACCTGATGGTCTTCGGCCATTTCTTCAACTGGCGCGTGACGACCTTCAGCATCAACGAAAAGGTCGCCGACTCGCCGCCTGTTGCCTTCATCAAGTCGCGCGAGAAGGACCTGGCTTCATTCCGCATCGTCAGCCATTCGCCGCGGCCGTTTGCGAGAAATTACGAGGGGCTGGATTATCCGAACGTCTCGATCGCCCGCGGCCTGCAGAGCGTCAACGGATACGATGCACTGAGGCTCGTCAGAATGACCGCGGTTGCGGGAGATATGACGCTCGACGGGCTGATCACCGATCAGTCCGCGTTCGGGACCGAGCACAGAGGTCTCGACCTGCTCAACGTCAAGTATCTGCTGCGCGAACGCCCGGCCGAACTGAAACCCGAGGAGGCATTCAACTCCGCCGGGATCTCCTTCTTCAAACCTCCGAAGGATCTGCAGTTCAAGCCCGGAACGCGCCTGGTCATGCCGCTCGGCGGAGTGACGGCGACTGAGATCGCGCTCGTCTCGAACATGGCCAACTCGACTCCGTTGCCCGACGGCACGCCGGTCCTTCGGATCAGGCTGCTGACCTCCGACGGGCGGACCATCGAACGTGATGTTCAGACCGGCCGCGACACGGCTGAATGGGCGTACGACCGTCCCGACGTCCGCGCCGCCATCAAACATCGCCGGCCCACGATCGCCGAGAGCCTGCCGGCCGAAGGCTTCGAGGGGCATCGCTACCTCGGACGCCTGCCCTTCGAGCGCAGCCGGTTGGAACAGATCGATATGGAGTACCTGCTGCCGGACGCTCTGCTGGCCGTCATGCGAGTCTCGTTCTATGATGCCGAAACCAAAAAATCGTATCCCATCGATCCCGTCAACGAATCGCAGAGCCGGTGGAAGAAGCTCGAGACATTCGGCGAGGTCTCCGTCTACGAGAACCTGACCCGCCTCCCCCGCGCCTGGTTCGTCCGCCGCGCCGCGGTCGAACTGAGCCGTGACATCCTGCCGATCATCAGAACCGGTAAGATGAAGGACGGCTCTCCGTTCGATCCCGCCGATACCGCGCTGCTCGAACGCGAGGACTTCGGCGAACGCCCGGTCGAACTTCCCGCAATCGGCGATCCTTCCGGAGCAAAAGTCGAGATCACAAAATACGAACCGCAGAGGATCGAAATCCTGACGAACAATTCTCAGCCGGGATTTCTGGTCCTCAGCGAGATCTACTATCGCGGCTGGGATGCCCGCATCGACAACGAACCCGTCCCGGTCGAGCGCGTGAACTACACTCTGCGCGGTATCGCCGTCCCGAAAGGGGAGCACCGAATCGAATTCTTCTTCCGCGCTCCGTCCTTCCGCACCGGCGCCGTCTATTCGTTGATCGGGATGATTATCCTGGTCGTCGGAAGGGTGATAAGGAGTAGAAAGTAAAA
>CALBSU010000835.1 GCA_937967285.1 uncultured Acidobacteriota bacterium | reverse complement strand
GACGGATCGCTGCACCCTCTCAAACCCGATCACGCGCTGGGCGGAAGTCAGGACAACGGGACCTCGCTCTGGTCGGGAACGGTCGGATGGAGATGGATCGGCCCCGGAGACGGCGCCGCGAGCGCATTCTCCTCGAGCCGGCCGGACACTCACTGGATGGTCTCAGGCCAGTATCTGGGCATCGATCGGACGACAGACGGCGGGGCCAACCTTGAATCCGCCGATGCGGGCATCGACAAGAGCAACGCGCCCTTCATCGCGCGCTGCGAGAAATGTCCGTCGAACGAAAATATCCTGGTGGCGGGCGGCAGAGCGCTCTGGAAGAGTTCAAATTTCTTCGGCGCTGACGACCCGACATGGACGGCCAACAGCCAGGACATGGGCGAGGCGATCAGCGCCATCGCCTTCTCATCACGAGACGGTTCGTGCGGAACTTACGCATTCGGGACGGAGAAAGGGCTGCTCCGACTGACGACAAATGGCGGGCAGAGCTGGACGGACCTGGATCCATCCAATCTCGTCCCCGGCCGATATGTCACCGATCTGGTTTTCGATCCCAATAACGATAATGTCCTGTATGTCACGCTGTCGGGGTTCAACGAGAGAACTCCCTCGCAGCCGGGGCATGTCTTCAGGACTGCAACTGCGCTTTCGGGTAATCCGCAATGGGCGAACGTGAGCACGGGCGTCAACATTCCGCACAACACGATTGCGCTCGATCAGGCGTTCCCGGACATCGTCTATGTCGGTACGGATATCGGGATCTGGAGGAGCACCAACGGCGGAGGGTTATGGGAGAACATGGGACCGGAATCCGGGATGCCGAACGTTGCGGTCTTCGATCTGCAGGTCAATGAGACGACCAACCGCCTGATCGCCTTCACCCACGGGCGCGGAGCATTCGTCCTGACGAACTCGGCTGCCGCGGATCTCGGCGTGACGATCACTCACACCCCGCAGTTGATCGGGTTATACAGAGAGCTCACCTACAACATTCTGGTCACGAATTTCGGACCGTCCCCGGCAAGCGGGGTCTTCCTGACGGAGACATTGCCGGACGGGGTCGAGCTGATCTCGCTGCCGCCCGGCTGTCAGGGGAATCGAACGGTGATCTGCAATCTCGGTGGCGTGGCCGCGGGGACGACCAGAACGGTTTCGATCGTCGTCAAGGCCAACAGAGCGGGGCTGATCATCAACAGGGCAACGGTTACAAGTCTGAATCAGGATCCGAACCCGATGAACAACGAGACGGATGAGCTTCTCGATGTCTACGGGCCCCCGGTGATTTCACGGATCAGTCCGTCATCTGCCGGGCAGGGGGCGGGCAATCTGGAAATCAGAATCGAAGGGAGCAACTTCCTGCCCGGCGCGGAAGTGACGATCGTGCCCGGAACCGGCATCGACCTGCTGCCGGAGGTACCTCCCGGGAGCGGTCTGATCAGCACCGGAGAGATCCGCCGGAGGATCAATATCGCCGCCGATGCTCCGCTGATTCAGCACGAGATTTTTGTCACGAACATCGGGGGATTGAAGGGCGGCAGCGGACCGGCCAATCTATTTTCGGTCATTCCGCTTGCACCGACGATCTCGACTGTTTCGCCGCAGGACGGACCGATCGGAACGATCGTGACCATCAACGGAAACAATTTCGGAGCGCAGACAGGCGATAACACGGTCCGTTTCGGAAATATCCAGGCGGCAGTCAGCAGCGCTTCAGTCACGCAGATCGTAACGGCGGTGCCGCCCGGACTCGACGAAGGCATCCACCCGGTAACGGTCACTTTCGGGGGACAGACGAGCAATCCGGTGGATTTCACCGTCACCAATCCGATCATTCAGGTCGGTCAGACGAGCCTGAATTTCGGTGTTGTCGAAGTCGGAAAGAGGAAGGATCTGACGCTCAACATCGCGAACTTCGGACGAGGAGGGTTGATCATCAGCTCACTGGCCTTCAGCAGTCAGGATTTCAGCTTTTCGGGGCGGACATTGCCGTTCACAATCGATATGACGTTCTCGGCCGATATCATCGTCAGCCTGACGGCTAAAGCGGTCGGGCCCGTCAACGGCACGCTGACGATCGGCAGCAACGCGACCAACACTCCGCAGGTGATAATTCCGTTGACCGCGCAGGCTGTGCCGGCAGGAAGTCCGGACATCGCCGTCACGCCCTCGCCTCTCGACTTCGGCCAGGCAATGCTCAACGTCACCAACGCGGCGTTCCTGACGGTCAGTAATCCCGGGACATCGAAGCTCTGGCTTCAGGCTGTCACCTCGGGCGATCCGCATTTCACAGTCGATTTGGCCGATACCCCTCTCGGAGTCGAACCCGGACAAAGCAAACGGATAACCGTCAATTTCAAGCCTTCGGCTCCGGGCAGCTACCGCACAACGCTGATCTTCGTCAGCAATGCAGAGAACAAGTATACTTTCCCGGTAACGACGACCGGTTACGTCGAGGGAACTCAGCCGTCCGATATGCTGGCAACGGATGACGGAACGATCGAATTCGGCGCATATCTGGACGGACTGGTTATCGTCAATCGACTGACGCCACGGTTCTATCCGCTCACGCTGCGGACCATCCGCATCCATTTCATTCAGTTTCAGAACCTTCCTTCGCCGGCCGGGCAACAGATCAGACTTGTTGTCATGGCCGATCCCAACGGGACGGGACAGCCTCCGGTCAACGGGACGAACCTGATCAACAAACTGGTCACGATTCCGGAGGTGCCGCCGGGAGGAGGATTCATCGATTTCGATCTGCAGGCGCTGAGCGATACCTATTCAGCAACCGGAGTAGCTGCTCCACTGACAATTGAATCAGGAGACATCTACGTCGGTTATCAGGCTCCGCGGCCGGCGGCCGGCGTCGGATTTTCAGCCGATTCGAGCGGGTCGCAGCAGCAGAGGGCCTTCTACTCGACCAATGACGGGGCCAGTTACAGCCGGCTTGGAGGGATCGTCAACCAGCAGGGCAATCTGGTGCCGGTCAATATCATGATCCAGGCCGGGATGGTCGGAGTCGGCGCCTGCATCTATTCCGTATCGCCCTCCGGGCAGTCGTTCGCCGGCAGCGCCGGCAGCGGTCTGATCAGCGTTACCGCTCCGTCGGGCTGCAACTGGGGAGCATCGACAACATCCCCGTGGATCGGAATCAACGCGGGCAATGCCGGCAACGGAAACGGAACGGTCAGCTTTTCAGTGACGGCCAGCGCCGATCCCCGGCAGGGGGTGATTACAGTCGCCGGCAAGACATTTCTTGTTGCCCAGGCGCAGGGAGTGATCAGCGTTTCGAGCGCAAGCTACAGCCGGGCCGGACTTGCCGCCGAAGCGATCGCGGCTGCCTTCGGGTCTTCACTGGCGACGTCGATACAGGCGGCGGCTGCGTTGCCGCTTCCGACGGTTCTGGCCGGGACGACGGTCAAGGTCAGGGATCTTCTCGGGACGGAAATATACGCGCCACTGTTGTTCGTTTCGCCCGAACAGGTCAACTTCCAGATGCCCTCAGGGTTGATTCCGGGGCCGGTCACGGTAACCGTCGTCAACGGTGTGGGAGGCGTATCGGTCGGGACATCAGTCAATGACGTCGTTGCTCCCGGTTTGTTTGCGGCCAATGCGGACGGTCTGGGAGTTCCGGCTGCGGTCCTGCTCAGAGTGCGTGCCGACGGCTCACAGGTTTACGAGCCGGTAGCCGCATACGATCAGACGCTCAAACGATATCTGGCGCTTCCGATTGATCTGGGCCCGGCGGCCGAGCAGGTCTATCTGATTCTGTATGGGACCGGATTCCGCTATCGAACTTCACTCGATGCGGTCGAGACCCTCATCGGCGGAATACCGGCTCCTGTTCAGTACGCCGGGGCCCAGGGGTATTTCGCGGGACTCGATCAGATCAACATGCTTCTGCCGCGCGAGCTCGCAGGTCGCGGCGAGACCGAACTCCAGATGTCGTTCGACGGCCGGCCGGCAAATGTCCTGAGGATTTATGTCAGATGACGGATCGTCATTCCGTCGAATTGCTTCCCCGTCCTGATGGTGATAAGCTGAACGGGTTCAGTAATAATCCGCATATGTACCGAATCAAACCGGCGGCGGGAGAGCCGTCTCCGTCATTATTCATCAGCAAGCTATCTCACAAGAGCGAGGAATGCATATGGTATCCTGGTTGGTCCTTATTTACGGAGTACTTGTGGCCGCGGGCGGAGTGATGGGGTATATCAAAGCGAACAGCACCGCGTCACTGGCCGCCGGCCTCGGGGCGGGCCTTCTGCTGGTCGGTTCTTCAGTCGCCATGATGAAGAATTCGTACCAGGCCGGATGGTGGATCGCCCTGGTAGTTTCCATTCTGCTGCTCGGACGGTTCGGTTCGGCGGCGATGAAGGAGTTCAAGATGATGCCGGGCGGCATGGTCATCATCATGAGTCTGGTCGTCCTGGCCGCGCTGATACTCAATCGCGGGCGCTGACAGCCGACCGCGACATTCAAGCCATCAACATAATCAGAGGAGGTTATTAATCAAGATGAGCGTTGTTTATAAAGCCAAGACATTCGATCTGAGCGGGCTCAACGGGATCACCGATGCCACGCTCGCCATGCACTTCAAACTCTACGAGGGTTACGTCACCAACACCAACCTGCTCAACGAGCAGATCGCCGAGCTTTCGCGCGGCGAGATCACGCCGAAGGAGATGCCGGTCTACTCCGAGCTGACCCGTCGTCTCGGATTCGAGTACAACGGAATGGTGCTCCACGAGTGGTATTTCGGCAACATGAAGAACGGCGGAAGCGGCGATCCGGCAGGGGACTCGGCTTTCCGCAAGGCGGCCGAGGCGAGCTTCGGCAGCTATGAGAACTGGAAGAAGAACTTCGTCACCGTCGGCAAGATGCGGGGCGTGGGCTGGGCGGCGACCTATCAGGATCCTGTCACCGGCAACCTCTCGAACCACTGGATCAACCTGCACGAGACGGGCAACGTCGCCGGCTTCAACCCGATCCTGATCATGGACGTCTGGGAGCACGCCTTCATTCGCGACTACGCTCCGGCTGAGAGGCCGAAGTACATCGAGGCCTTCTTCTCGAACATCGACTGGGCTGCCTGCGACGAAAGGCTGAAGATGGGCGGGGCGGCCAGACCGGTAGGAAAGTAGAAAGTAAAAAGTAGAAAGTAGAAAGAGTAACCGATTGTACGGGAATCAAGGTAAAACCCGTACAGTCGGTTACTCTTTTTACTTTCTACTTTCTACTTTCTACTTATTCCTGCGCCTGAACCAGGACGAAGAACCCTCTGTCGCCGCGTCGGACGCGGAGGAGGACGGAGTTCTTGTCGGCATTCTTCATGGCGCTGTTGAACTCGTCGACGTTGGTGACGGTCTCCCTTGCGACGGAGGTGATGACATCGCCGCGACGCAGGCCGGAGAGCGCTGCATTGCTGTTAGGTGCGATCTCGGCGACGACGACTCCGCGGACGGAGGTCGGCTGATTGAGCCGCTGAGCCCATTCGGCGGTCAGGTTCTCGACGCGGACGCCCGAGAGGACGCCGGACGAGGGCGAGCCGCTTTGCGGAGTGGCCTCCTTCTCGTCATTCTCGGCCAGATCGACTTCGGCCAGTTTGGCGGTCAGATCGACCTCTCTGCCGTCGCGCCAGACCTTGAACTTGACGGCGGTGCCGGGCGAGGTCTGGGAAGCCGAATTGCGAAGCTGCGAGCTGTCCTCGATCCGCTGGCCCTTGAACTCGGTGACGATATCGCCGGGTTTGACTCCGGCCTGATCGGCGGGAGCGCCCTTTTCGATGTCGTCGACGAAGGCTCCGCGGGTTCCCTCGAAGCCGAACTGTTTGGCGAGCGCGGGCGAAACGTCGCGGACGAAGATGCCGAGCTTGCCGCGGCGGACCTTGCCGGTGCGGATGAGCTGGTCCATGACGTTGCGGGCCATCTTGGTCGGAATGGCGAAGCCGATGCCGATGCTTCCGCCGGTCTGCGAAAGGATCTGCGATGGGACGCCGATCAGTTCGCCGCGCAGGTTGACCAGCGCGCCGCCGGAGTTGCCGCGGTTGATGGCAGCATCCGTCTGGATGAAGTCCTCGTAGGTGCTGTTGTCGCCGCTCGGCGAACGGCGTCCCTTGGCGCTGATGATGCCCATCGTCACCGTCTGGCCGATTCCGAGCGGATTGCCGATGGCCAGCACGATGTCGCCGACCTCGACCTTCTCGGAATCTCCGAGCGGGACCGTCGGCAGGTCAGTGGCCTCGATCTTGATGATGGCGATGTCGCTCGGAGCGTCCGAACCGATGACCTTGGCGGTGAACTGACGCCGGTCATTGAGTTCGACCTCGACCTTGTCGGCGTTCTCGACCACGTGGTTGTTGGTGATGATGTATCCGTCGGGACTGACGATCACTCCCGATCCGACGCCGCTCGGGCGAAGCGGTGCGCGCTCATTGCCTTCCTGGCGGGGCTGCGGGATGACCCGGCGCCGCGGAGTCCCTTCATCCTGGTCGGGATCGCCGAAGAACTCCCTGAACGGATCGAGGAAATTGGGAAGCCGCTGCGGGCGGGTCCGGCTGGAGACGTTGATCGTCACGACGGCCGGCGTGACGGCCTTTGCGATCGGCGAAAATCCGCCGTGCAGCGTCACCTGCTGGTTGATGTCCGAATCGGCGGCGACATAGACCGGCACCCTGCCTCCGCCGCCGTTTGAAAACCACCCGCTGGCGGTCGCGATCGACCCGGCGAAGGCTCCGACCAGCAGAACTCCGACGCCGATCAGACCGAGTAACGTCCAGTTATAGCGCTGATGGCGCCCTATATTAATGATGTGATCGATTCCAGTTTCCATACCTCTCGCTCCTCACACAACTGAATTCCGCATTTACAGTCATTGCGGACAGTCAGAAACGACCTGTCCGGCCATGTTGATCAGTCTCAAGACAGACAACAACTAATAATAACGCCGCTTTGAACTCATTTCAAGAATCTCATTTTTCTTCGATCAGGCCGGAGCCTTCCCGGACGCGGATGTAGCGGTTGACGGGCAGATCTTTGAGCGTATCGACGGTTCCCGAGGGCCAGCGGATCTCGATGGATTTGACTTTTGTTGCCCGCCCGAGGCCGAAATGGACCCGCAGGTCGTTCTGGGAGTAGTAGCTTCCGCCGCTGCGTACCTCGTCGATCTGCCGCCGGTCGTCGGTCAGGCAGACGATGCGGGCTCCGATGCCGCTCCGGTTGGATCTGGTGCCGATCGCCCTGATCCCGATCCAGTTATTGCCGCTCCGCGACGATCCGCGGAGGAGAACTGGCGTCTGGTTGACCGGATTGATGGCGATGTCGGTCAATCCGTCGTTGTCGTAATCGCCGAAGGCGGCTCCACGGGCGGCGGTCGGCTCAAGCAGCGCTCCGCCGACCTTTTCGGTTACGTCGCTGAAATTGCCGTTTCGCAGGTTGCGGTAGAGGACCTTCCGCTGAGCATAGCCCGCTTCGGCCTCGAGTTTATCGACTTCGGGATAGACGTGGCCGTTGACCAGCAGGATGTCCAGCCAGCCGTCGTTGTCCGGATCGAAGAAGCCGCAGCCCCATCCCAGCCAGCGCGTGTTGACTCCGATGCCGGCCGAAAATGTCGCGTCGTCGAAGAAGTTCTTTCCGAGGTTGCGATAGAGCGACGA
This sequence comes from uncultured Acidobacteriota bacterium, assembly GCA_937967285.1. Taxonomy (GTDB): domain Bacteria; phylum Acidobacteriota; class Blastocatellia; order RBC074; family RBC074; genus JADJXM01. The sequence goes on along the minus strand of CALBSU010000835.1, from coordinate 7,340 downwards.
AGTATCGCCGGAGAAGTTGGTCTTGAAGATGTCGAGCAGCCCGTCGCCGTCGTAGTCGCCGGCAGCGACTCCCATGCCGGCCTGCGGTTTGCCCTCGGAGCTGTATGCGGCCCCGGCCTCGACTCCGATGTCAGTGAAGGTTCCATCCCTGTTGTTGCGATAGAGCGCCGCCGGGGATGTGTCATTAGCGACGTAGATGTCGGGCCAGGAGTCGTTGTCGAAATCGGCCGTCAGTACGCCTAGGCTGTATGTTCCGAAGGCCTTGCGGATGCCTGATTTCTCGGAGATGTCTGTGAACCTGCCGTTGCCGTCGTTCCGGTAGAGCGTGTTGACTCCGCCTTTCAGGCCCGGAGGTCCGCAGGCGACGGTCAGCCCTTTGTAGAGACACGGGACGCTTTCGGGCAGGGGCGCGGTCTTCGGATCGAAGTCGATATAGCCGGCCACGAAGAGATCGAGGTCTCCGTCCTTGTCGATGTCCACGAAGGCGCTGCCGGAGCCCCACTTCGTCGCATTGGCGCCGACGCCGGCCCGGTCGGTCACATCCTCGAAGGTTCCGTCGCCGCGGTTGCGGTAGAGCGCGTTGCGGCCGTAATACGAGACGAACATGTCATCCTGACCGTCGTTGTCGTAATCTCCCACGCAGACCGACTGCCCCCACCCGCCCCGGGTCAGTCCTGCCCTGGACGTGACATCGGTGAATGTCCCGTCGCGATTGTTGCGGTAGAGGCGATTCGACGGTTCGCCGCCCGACTCGAAGCCGCCGAACCGCGATCCGTTGACGAAGAAGATATCGAGCCATCCGTCGTTGTCGTAATCGAACCAGGCGACGCCGCAGCCTGTCGTTTCAAGCAGATAGCGGTTCCTGCCCTCGTCGCCGTAGACGGTCCGGTGGCTCAGGCCGGCCTTTTTGGCGACATCCGTGAAGGAGACCTCGAAACCCTCTCCCGCATTCCGGACCGCCTGCGCAATCGTCAGCATTGTCGCCGCCGCCAGCAGCAGGCGCGTAAACTGTCCCGGTGATGGTTTGATTAATGACATGTGTCGATTCTCACAGACTGACGTGTCGCTTTCGTAGCTGCTCAGCCGGGGGTAAAGTTTCCAGTTTCCAGTCTTGATCTATAAGGATATGGTTTTTACTTTAATCAGATTTCGAGATACGGACTGGAAACTCTATCATTACCCTGAGCAGTTACCCGTTTCCAATATATGTCTTTGCACAGCGTGACTGCAACCGGGGGCGGGCTCTCCGCGATCCCACAAGTCAATGTAAACATTAGATCAAACCGCTCCCAAAGCCGATCCCGGCGTGAGGAAGAAATGCTTGACTGGCCGCTGTCCCTTGGCTAAGATGATTCGGGTTTTTGGAGCAGTGAACCGCTACGGGTAGCTTGACGGTAGCCCTCACTGGATCCTGACGCGAAGAAATTCGAAAGACAGTTAAGCAGTCCGCTTCAAAAACTCCCCAATATTAGCTCGAAGTGTGGGTTCATTCCGGATCTGACTACTCTAAATTGCCCCCGGATCTATGGATAATTTAAGGAAGGCTGCCCGATCGATCGTCGGCCCCGGATTATCCGCCAGTCTTCGCCATCGTAATGCTGGAACTCATCTCATATGCCGATCGCTGATCGGACGGGCGGAATACGTCGGCGAGCATTCAAAGGTAAATCAGCGGACGCAGTTTCAACGAGTTAACAGCGCTCGAATTATTTGAAAGCACGGGTCTGAAAACAGGGTTCGCCCATTTTCGGATTGGAGCAGCAGGACATGCAATTGACGGAGCTTGACAGAGAGACGAAGAAGATCGGACGGCAAACGTCCGGCCAGTCCCGGAAACCTGGTGGACTGTTCAGGGAAAGGTCGATACGGCCGAGGTCGATCGGGACAATCCTGGTGGCGCTGCTGGCGCTGACGGTCGGACTGGCGACGGTTTCGGCGAATCTTTCGTCGGCCGGGAGCGCGCCTGAAGCCGCACAGATGGCGGCTGATTCGGGAGTCTCGGAGGAGTTCGAGGGATGGTTCGACGCGTCGACCCGCAGGATCACGGTCAGGTCCCGGAACGCCAGGACGGGTCGCGAGTCGGCCGGCGGAGCGCTCTCGTCAAGATTCAATCCCGGCGCTGAAGTGGCGCAGGGCCAGGTCTTCGGATTCAGCGTCGTCAACAGCGTCTTCGTCAATGCGGGCGACAATCCATCGACGGTCAGCGGCGAGGTCCAGATATCGAATCTGACCGGAACTCCGCTGCTCAATACCAGGATCATCTTCACGGCCTTCAGGATCGGCGGACCGGCGGGGCAGCCCGCGGGGAATCTGCCGAGCGGGACGGGGCTCGCGTATTTCAACGACGGGCAGATCGCGCATGAGGGCAAGCTCCACATTTCAAGATATTACGGCGACATTCCGGCTTCTGGATCGGTCAGAAAGATCTGGACCTTCGCCGTGCCGGATTCGCCGCCCGGTTTCTTCTTCGCATACAAGGTTCTGGCCGACAGAGGCGTTGCGGCTGAGAGCGTGCAGCCCGCCGCCGTGCAGGTCAATGCCGTGAGCGGCACGAGCGTCGTAATCAAGGGGCGCGGATTTTCAGGGACTCCGACGGTCGAGCTGCTCAATTCGGGCGGCAGCGTGGTCGGAGCTCTGACCGGAGTGACCGCTTTATCGACGCAGGTGACGGCGACGGTGCCGGCCGGAACGGCGCCGGGAATCTACAGCCTGCGAGTGACCAATCCCGGAGGGACTCCGGGAGGGAATCTTTCGACCGTTCTTTCACAGCGACTGACCGTGACGGGAGCTCCCGACGGCGCCCACACTCTTTCGGGGGCCGTCTCCACGCTTGCAGATACGGGGCCGTATCTGGTCAGCGGCAGCGCGACGATCAGCACGACGGTCACGGTACTTCCCGGAACCGTCATCTATTTCACAGGCGGATCGAGCCTGAACATTGCGGCGGGCGGCAATCTGATCGCCAACGGCGGGATTCCCGGCATCCCCGGGAGCGCCCATAATTCGTCCAATCCGGCGCAGATCGTTCTGACGGCGCAGCGCGGTCCCGGCGCGGGACTGCCGGTCCCCGGTTTCTGGGGCGGGCTGACGGCGACCTCGACCTCGACGGCCGAGATGGTCCTCAAAAACGTCGTCGTCGAGTACGGCGGAGCGGCCAACGGCGCGCAGATCAACCTGACCGGATCGGGTCGCAAGCTGAGGTTCACCGACAGTATCGCGCGCAACAGCGCCGGAGCGGGGCTGGCGGCAGGAGGCGGCGGAGATTCCATCCTCGGTTTCACCCGCAATATGATCGAAGGCAACGGCTCGACTCCCGCCGATCCGGCGATGCTGATCAGCGCCAATGCCTCGCTCGGCCTCTACGAACTCAACACGGATACCGGAGGGACCAGCGTCGGCGATCCCGGGTACCTCTACTCATCCGCTAACAGTTTCAACGACAACATCGTCAATGCGATCCAGATCGGGACCGACGGAGACGCCGGATCGAACGATTTCACGCGGTCCGGTGTGCTCGTTGGACAGCTCGACATTCCGCTGCGGATCAGGGGATCGAGCTCCAACCCGTCGATCATCGGCGCCGTGCCGCCCGCGCTGCCGGCTGAGCTGACCGTCAATCCGGGAGCGCTGATCCAGATCGCCGCCGGGACGGACCTCAAGGCGGGCGATTATCCGTCGAACAGGATCGGCTGCCTGGCCGCCAATGGTTACGCCGGCTTCTATCTCGGCACACAGGCGGCGACGTCGAACCAGTTCATCGATTTCGACAAGATCCCCTCGCAGGGGAACTTCGGAGCGCTCTTCTTCAGCCGCAACTCGATCGCGAGCTGTTTTCTGAATTATGTCAGGATTCGCAACGGAGGAGCGGGCTCGCTGGGCAATGCCGAGGTGGTTGTCGAACGGCTGGTCATGAAGATCACCAATTCGCAGATCAACAACAGCTCGACCGGCGGGTTGTTCGAGATGCTCGGCGCATCGGTCAACACGACCGGGACGACCTTCAGCGGCAATACTCCGATCATCGACACGATCGCGGGAGGCGTGCTCGGAAACAACAATCTCGGTATCGACGCGAATATGATCAATCCGGCGGCGATCGTGGTCGATCCGCTGGCGAGGGGAATCTTCGTGGTCGATTCGCCGGCCGGCGTCTCGTACATCAGATTCATCAACACCACGCGCTCGCCGGTCAATATCGGCACGGTCAGCGTCCCCGGCGGAGCGATCATGAATATCGCCGGCGGCGGGCTAGATCTTGGCGAGAACGTGCCCGGCAGCGATGCCGACATCGGCATCGTGACCGGCGTCACGATCAGTCCGAACGGAGAGACAGTCTATTTCATCGATTCCGGCTTCCCGGCCATCCGTGCCGTCAACATCGCAAACGGATCGAGGGTCATCGCCGGGTTGTCTATCGGAGCCGGCAACGTCGGCACATTTGCGGCCCAGGGCTTCGGTTCGACGCTCAACAATCTGGCGGTCAATCCGTCGAATGGCGATGTCTATGTCGCCGATGCGACGGCCGGCGCCAACAGGATCTTCAAGATTCCCGCGAATGTCGCCGATCCGTTCCTCGATCCCGTAGCGATCGCTGGCAATGGTCAGAACAGCAAGCCTGAGGATCCGTTTTCGCCCGGACCGGCATTGAACCTTGCGCTGCTTCAGCCTCGCGCTGTGGTCATCGACGCGTCCGGAAATGCCTTCATCGCCGACACCGGCCATGCTCGCGTGATCAAAGTCGACGGCGCCGGCGCGGCCACGCTGATCGCGCAGTTCCCGCCGAAAGCCGACGGCGGTGGTAATCCGTATACCAACAACCCGTTCACTTCCGGGTTGACGATCTTCAACAACAAGCTCTACATCGCGAACGGCAACACTCAGGATATCGCGCGGATCGATAATCCCGGAAACCCGGCGACGCTGGGGCTGATTGCAGGGACGATCGGCGCGGCTTGCGACTATTCGCTCAACAACTGCGGGGACGGCGGGCCGGCATCGTCGGCGGCCTTCTCGATGCTCGGCAGCACGGGGACGCCTCCGCTGGCCGGCATTGCCGCGGACTCGAAGGGTATCTTCGTGCTCGATCAGGGGAGCGTGCTTCGCGGCCGGGTCCGGTACATCAATCTGAGCGCGTCGCCGGTCGAGGTCGCCGGTATCACGATCGCTGCGGGAAACATCGATACGATCGCCGGGACGGGAAGGCAGGCGCCGTTCGACGGCGGACTGGCCTCGAGCGCGGCGTTCAATTCGCCGCTCGGCGTGGCGATGGATCCGAACGGTAATCTCTGGATCACCGATACGCTGAGCAGCAAGCTGCGTTTCGTCAATCGCGGATCGACATCGGTCATGATCTTTGCAGGCACTCCGGCGGAGCAGACCGTTGCACCGGGCGGCATCGTGACGGTCAACAAGGATGTCGGAGCGGGGTCGACCGACGGCGTATCGGTCAATCAGGCGGGCTTCGACACGCCGCAGGGCATCTGGGCGACTTCCGAGGGCGTCTACATCGCCGACTCGAAGAAGGGGCCGGGATTGCAGCAGCCCGCATCGCGCCGAACGGCGCTGATCAGGTTCATCAATACTTCGGCGAATCCGGTCACTTTCTATCCGTCGAACCTCAATCCGTTAGTCGTCCAGCCGGGCTTCATCCAGACAATCGCCGGCGGCAGCAACGACACCAATCTGAATAATCCCGGCGACGGCGCCGATCCGCTCAACGCCAAGTTCCTGGCGGCGAGCGATATCGTAGTCCACCCGACGACGGGTGATATGTTCATCGCCGATCCGGGAAATCGTCGCGTCAGAAAGATCACGCGATCGAACGGTACGGTCTCCTCGCTCAATCTGCCCTCGACGACGCCTTACGAATACACGGGCGTCAGCCTCGACTCGACCAACCGGTTGCTGGTGGCGGATCCCGGACAGAAGCAGATCCTGCGCGAAAAGACGCCCGGGAGCGGATTCAATAACAACGGTTTCGACATCATTCTGACCGGAACTGTGCTCAACCGGCCGCGTGACGTGGTCGAGGGGCCGGACGGAGCGCTCTATGTCACGAGCGCCGGCGATTCGACGCCGTTCACCGCGGACGATCACAAGATCATCCGGATCACGCTCAACGGAAGCATCGGGACCGGAGAGGTCTTCCTCGGCGCGAAGGCGTCGGGTTACAAGGGCGACGGCGGCCCGATCGGAAACGCACGGATCAGCATCACTCCGCAGCCGGTCAACATCGCGACTGTCGGAAACGCCGTGACCGTCCGGACGACGGTCAACATCATTCGCGGCCGGAACGGAGAGCTCATCTTCACCGACAGCGGCAATAACGCGATTCGGAGAATACGCTGAAGCGGGCCTCGAACCCGGGGAGTCTGAGACAATGATTCAGAGATACATCAATGGCGTGCGTGTCCTGGCTGTCCTTCTGATGGCCGCCCTGCCGGCAGTAGCCATGGCGCAGGCGCGGACGACGGACGAAAGGTTCGCCATCTTCGTCTCGCAACGAAACGGCGGCGCGGCCGAACTCTACATGATCGATCTCGACAGCCGACAGGTCAGCCAGTTGACCAACACCGGTCGAGGCCACATCAGTCCGACGATCGCAGCCGACGGACGCAATCTGGCTTATGCCGCCCGGACCGGCAGCAGCTTCGAACTGTTCCGGGCCGAGATCGGCATCGCGTGGCGAACCCGGCGTCCGACGATCGTCAGCCTGAATCGACTGACGGTCAATCCGATGGACGAGACATCGCCGAGCCTGACGGCCGACGCCAACTGGCTCTCATTCTCTTCCGGAAACGGGATCGAGCTGATGACATCGAGCGGCGCCGGTCGCCGCATCCTCGTTCCCGTCGATGGCGCGTATCTCGACTTCAACCCGGTCATCGCTCCGGACGGGTCGCGGATCGCTTTCGTCTCGAATCGCGGCGGGAATTTCGATATCTGGACGTGCGATCGCCTGACGGGCGAGCTCCGCCAGGTGACGTCGAATGCCGCTGTGCTGGGCGGGTTGAGCTGGAGCGCGGATTCGTCGAAAATAGCCTTCACAACGGCGGCAACCGCGAGCGAACTGAAAGGCATCGCCATCGTCGATTCGATCGGCGGCAGCTTCCGCGTCCTGACCGACAGGAACGACAGCAGCCCGGCTATCTCGGCGCGCGGAGATCGGATGATCTTCACCTCGATGCGCGACGGCGATGCTGAACTCTACCTGATGGATCTGACATCGGGGCGCGTCGAGCGACTGACCAGAAACATGGGCGTCGACGATTCAGCAGTCTTCGTCGGAGAGCCTCCAATGCCTGAAAGAAGTAGAAAGTAGAAGGTAGAAAGTATAAAGT
>CALBSU010000834.1 GCA_937967285.1 uncultured Acidobacteriota bacterium | reverse complement strand
TCTATGATCCGGGGGCGCCGGTTTATTCCTCGATCTTCCACCATTCCTGGCCGTCGCGGGTGAGCAGCTCATCGGCTTCTTTGGGGCCCCAGGTTCCCGCCGCATAATTCGGGAAAGCGCGCGGCGGAAGAGCTTTCCAGACGTCCAGTACCGGTTCGATGACGCACCAGCCCGCTTCGACCATATCGGCCCGCTGGAAGAGCGTTGCGTCGCCGATCATGCAGTCGTAAAGCAGCCTTTCATATCCCGTGCTGGGAGTGCTGCCGAAATAGTCCATGTAACTGAAGTCCATCTCGACCGCGCCGACACGCATGATCGGTCCGGGAATCTTTGCGCCGAAACGCAGCGAGATGCCTTCATTCGGCTGGATCCTGATCGCCAGGCGGTTGGTTCTGAGCCTGTCGACGGGCGTGTCGCGGAAGAGCAGCAGCGGCGGGCGCTTGAACTGGATCGAGATCTCCGTCACCCGTTTCGGCAGGCGCTTGCCGGTTCGCAGGTAGAACGGGACGCCCGCCCAGCGCCAGTTCTCGATACCGAGCTTCATGGCGACGAATGTTTCGGTGTTCGAGTTCGGATCCACCTGGGCTTCGGCACGGTATTCCGGCACGGGCTCGCCGTTCATGCTCCCGCTGCCGTACTGCCCGCGAACCGTCCGCGTCAGAACATCCTCGGGATTGATCGGCGACATCGCCTGAAGCACCTTGGCCTGCTCGTCGCGAACTGCATTCGCGTCGAACGAGATCGGCGGCTCCATCGATGTCAGCGAGACGAGCTGGAACAGATGGTTCGGAACCATGTCCCTCAGCGCGCCGGATGTGTCGTAGTATCCGCCCCGTTTCTCGACGCCGACCGTCTCGGCCGCGGTTATCTGCACGCTGTCGATGTAACGCCGGTTCCAGATCGGCTCGAAGATCGCGTTTCCGAATCGAAATACCAGCAGATTCTGAACAGTCTCCTTGCCGAGGTAATGATCGATCCGGTAGATCTGCCTTTCGTCGATCACGGTCCGGATAGTGGCGTTGAGCGCCCTTGCCGATTCGAGGTCCGTGCCGAAAGGCTTCTCAATGATTACACGACGAAACTGCCCGTTGACCTCCTTCGTCAATTCGATACCGCCGAGATGCTCGATCACGGGACCGAAAAATGACGGCGCGGTCGCGAGATAGAAGAAATAATTCCCCCTCGTGCCGTGCTCTGCGTCGACTGCAGCCAGCTGATCGCCGATGTTGCGATACGTCTGGACATCATTGAGATCGCCGCCGACATAATAGATGCGTTTCAGGAACCATTCCCAGATGCCGTCCTCGACCTCGCTCGTCGCATACGTGCGGATCTCCTGCGACAGCTGGTCGCGCCAGGCCTCGCTGGTCATCTCTGTCCGCGACGTGCCCACAATCGCAAATTGATCCGGCAGAAGTCTGCTTTTGACCAGATTGTAAAGCGCCGGAATGAGCTTCCGTTTGGTCAGATCTCCGGTCGCACCGAAGATCACCATCACGCACGGAGGGGCCGGGTTTCCCGGTGCAGATTCATGGTCGATCATATTTTCCTTGTGATTCAGTACAAAGTAAAAAGTATAAAGTACAAAGGATCGTCGGCATCAATCAACTTTATACTTTGTACTTTATACTTTTTACTAATAGTCATCCTCCCGCCGGCCTCTCTACGTGGCCGCCGAATTTATGGCGCATGGCCGAGAGGACCTTTTCGGCATAGGTATGTTCCTGACGGGATCTGAAACGGGTGAAGAGCGAGGCTGCCAGGACATCGGCCGGCACGGCCTCCTCGATCGCCGCCTGGATGGTCCAGCGGCCTTCGCCGGAGTCCTGGACGAAGCCAGAATAGTTCGAGAGGCTCGGATTTTCGAGCAGCGCCATGGCCGTCAGGTCGAGCAGCCACGATCCGACGACACTGCCTCGCCGCCACACCTCCGCGATATCGGCCAGGTTCAGTTCGAACCGGTGTTCCTCGGGCAACTCGGTCGAGACGGCATTGCGCATGATGTCGAAACCCTCGGCATAGGCCTGCATGAGCCCATATTCGATGCCGTTATGGACCATCTTGACGAAATGGCCTGAGCCCGAGGGGCCGCAGTAGAGGTATCCGTCCTCGGCAGTTCTGCTGAAATCGGCTGGTGCGGATTCGCGCCCCGGAGTGCGTTCTATTTCGCCGCGTCCCGGGCTGAGGGTTTTGAAGATCGGCTGGAGGTGGTCGAAGACCTCTTTCTCGCCTCCGATCATCAGACAATAACCGCGTTCGGCGCCCCAGATGCCCCCGCTCGTGCCGACGTCGACGTAATGGATACCTTTCTCGCTCAATGCTTTCGCGCGCCTGACGTCATCCTTGAAATGAGAGTTCCCGCCGTCGATCACGATATCGCCGCCGGACATGAAGACCGACAGCGTATCGACTGTCTGTTCGGTCGCCGCTCCGGCGGGCACCATGACCCAGATCGCCCGGGGCTTCTCCATCTTCTCGACCAGATCCTCGATCGTTCGCGCGGCGATCGCGCCCTCCGATTCGATCTGTTTGACGTTGTCCTGATTGAGATCGAAGACGAAGCACTGGTGCCCGTCACGCATCAGACGGCGCACCATGTTCGCTCCCATGCGCCCCAAACCTATCATTCCTAGCTGCATCGGTTATCTCCTGAAAAAATTGATTGCGGTTGTTCAAGGTCGAAATGAGATTCAGTATTTGTCTTCAAGCGATTTTACTTTGTCCAGTCGTTTCTGATGGCGCTCATCGTGTGAGAAGCGTGCCGAGAGAAAGGCCCTGACCAGTTCGCGAGCGGTCTCGATGCCGATGATCCTGCCGCCGAGTACCAGCACGTTCATATCGTCGTGCTCAACGCCCTGGTGAGCCGAATAAGTGTCGTGCGTCAGGCCGGCGCGAATGCCGGACATCTTGTTTGCGGCGATCGACGCCCCGACGCCGCTGCCGCATATCAATATTCCTCGCTCAGCCTTGCCCTCGAGGACCGCCTTGCCGACCGCTTCCGCGTAATCCGGGTAATCGACCGAGGCCGTCCCATGCGTGCCCAGGTCCGACACCTCATGCCCGAGATCATTCAGATACGGGATAAGCGCCTGTTTAAGATCATATCCAGCATGATCGGCCCCGATCGCCAGTCGCATGATTGCTCCTCTTGCTTTTAAAAAATTAAAAAATCAGATCGAAATCGATCTCACGGCAGGTATGAAGTGTAGTCCTTGTCCGTTCGGGTGACAAGGAATCGATACGATCGCTGCTCCAGATTACGCAGGGTTTTGGCAATAATCTGTTGACCGAACGCGAAATTCAGCTGGATGAGGGGATCCGGGTCGTCAATACGATATTAATAATGATGTGGTCGGCGTGCCATTGAATGTCTTGCAACTATTGTAGTTACAGGCAGTATTCGTTAATATCCTTAACATTACAGGCATTATTTTCCTGGTAAAAGGCACAGGATGGCTGTCATTACCAGCCTATAATCAGAGCAACAAACGGTACTTTTAGAAATCAAAATTCTGGTCAGCCCCGTGAGAAGAACCATTTCTCATTGCACATTGATAAGGAAAAATCCGTATGCTCGCCATGAGTGGAAAAAGGCTGAAAGCCGAATTGTGGCTTCCTGACCGCATCACCTCCATCAGGATAGGTCTTCTTTTCCTTGCAGTCATATCCGTTCTCCAGTCGGATCGTGCGATTGTGACCGGGGAAGCGACCACTGGCGGCTCCAGCGGGTTGAGTCGCTCCGGCGCTGCGACGATCACCGTTCAAAACGCGAACGACAGCGGGC
>CALBSU010000833.1 GCA_937967285.1 uncultured Acidobacteriota bacterium | reverse complement strand
ACGGCTTCGGCCTTGTCGCGGGTGGCGAACTCACGCAGGACATCGTATCCCATCCCGTATCCGCCGTTGCGATTGATGTTTGCCGCGTCGACGTAAACGCCGACGCGGGCAGTCGATTTGAGTGTCATATATTCCCGATCAGCCCTCCGCCAGCTTTCGCAGGTTTTCCGTGTACGGCTGCCTGGCTACTCCGCGTTCGGTGATGATGGCGGAGACATACCTGTTGGGAGTCACATCGAAAGCGGGATTGGCGATTCCGATGCCGTCCGGAGCCAGTCGCGCTCCCTTGACGTGGGTGACCTCTTCCTGACTGCGCTCCTCGATCGGGATCAGATCCCCGGAAGCGAGCGACAGATCGAGCGTCGAGACGGGAGCCGCGACGTAGAACGGGATATCGTTCTCCTTCGCCAGGACGGCGACCGAGTACGTGCCGATCTTGTTTGCCACGTCGCCGTTGGCGGCGATTCGGTCGGCTCCGACAACCACGCAGTCGATCGACCCTTTCTTCATGAAATGGCCTGCCATGTTGTCGGTGATCAGAGTGACTGGGATGTCGTCCTTCTGCAACTCCCAGGCGGTCAGCCGCGCGCCCTGCAGAAACGGTCTCGTCTCGTCGGCGAAGACGGCGACCTTCTTGCCGGCTTCGACGGCGGCGCGAATCACGCCGAGAGCCGTGCCGTAGCCCGCTGTGGCCAGCGCGCCGGCATTGCAGTGGGTCAGCACCGTCGCGCCCTCCGGGATCAGCTCGGCTCCGTTGCGTCCCATCGCCCGGTTGATCTCGATGTCCTCGTCGTGCATCCGCCGGGCTTCCTGAATCAGAGCCGTGCGGATATCGGCCAGCGATCTTCCCTCGCCTTTGAGTCGCGCGTAGAGGGACCTCATGCGCTCGATCGCCCAGAAGAGATTGACGGCGGTCGGCCTGGTCGATCCGATGACCTCGCAGATCCGGTCGAACCTGCGTTCGAATTCGACCGGGTCGTCGGTCCCGGAATCCCGGGCGCCGAGCGCCACTCCCATCGCGGCTGCGACGCCGATCGCCGGCGCTCCGCGAACGACCATGTCCTTGATCGCAAAGGCGACCTCTTCATAAGTTTTGAAGACGGGATAGACCTCTTCAGTGGGCAGCACCCGCTGATCGATCATCACCACGCCCTGATCCGTCCATTCAAGTGTTTTGATCATGATGAATTGCGATTGTCCCCGTGGTGGTGTGTGAAATGAAAACTCAGTCTACTGCAAAAAAGTTCAAAAAGTAAGGTAACCACTTAGCCCCGACACGAAGAGTTATTAAACGCCAAGCCGCCAAGTCAGCCAAGGGAGGATCAAGGATGGGATTGTGCAATTTTCCTCAATATTGCCGATCGAACAATGGTTAAAACCGGTACTCCATGCCCTGAATAATACTTGGCCATCCTGGCGGCTTGGCGTTTGATAACTCTTTGCGTTAAGACTGAGCGTTTCAAAGTTAGAGCCACAAAGACCAACCGCGGACCAGGGGTCCGCGGTGGGGAGAGCGTAGTTTTCAACCTTCCGGAACTCAGGGCTTGAATGTCCGGAGGTAGGTCACGATATACCACCTCTGTTCGTCATCGAAGCGGATGCCGTGAGCGGGCATCGGCGATTTGCCTTTGGTGATCTTCCAGAAGAGCTCGCCGTCGGTATTGGCCTGCACGACCTTGCTCGCCAGATTGGTCGGAGGCCGCAGCAGTCCGCGCGACATCCATCCGTTGCCCTGGCCGTTCCGGCCGTGGCAGTCGACGCATTTCTGGCCGTAATACAACTTCCCCAGTTTGACGGCGTCGGGCTTGTCCTTGAAAGGATTGACGACGGATGCGGCCTCGGCGGGCGCCTGCCATTGCTGGACGATCCTGCCGTCCTTCATGACGATTTCAGGCGTCGGACGCGGAGGAAACGGATCGGGATTGGGCGTCGGCGCCGGCTTCGCCTTGGTGACTGTGAATCCGGGACCGCCCATCATATTGCCCTTCTGCTCGCCCTTGAGGACGAAAGGATCCTCCGGCGGACCTGAGGGCGGCGCGACCTCGGGCGAGGTCTGCCCGACCGGCCCCACCGGCGTTGTCGGCACGGGACTGGCGGTGTCGGCCGGCGGCGGAGGCGCCTCGGTCTGCGCGACTGTCGTCTTCTTCTCCTCGGACGAGTCGGAGACGACGCTCCCGCTGTTACAGGCAG
>CALBSU010000832.1 GCA_937967285.1 uncultured Acidobacteriota bacterium | reverse complement strand
TGAAAATCCTACACTACGCTTCTGTCCGATCCCCCCAGCCTCACAGAGAGATAATCGTTCTTTTCCGGCAAAGGAGTTCCAGTATGACTTCCCGATATTTCTTCCGACTGGCGAACATCCTGCTCCTGACTGCATTGATTTTCGGTGCGAGTATGGAAACTCGCGCGCAATTCGGCAAGCTGAAGAGCAAGATTGCGGGTTTGGGCTCGAAGAGCGAGGTTGAAAACGTACTCTCGCAGATGGACTCGGCGCGGGTGAAATCCGCTTATGCCCGGATCAGCCTCAGCCTGGCCGATGACATCATCCGTCGTCAGGCGCTGCGCAACACCACGCGCAAGAGCGCCGAGGGCCAGATCGAAAAGGACAGGCAGGAGATCGAGGCTCTCGATCGTTCGATCAGCGAAAAGAAGAAGCTCCTCGCCGAACTAGGCCGCCAGTCGGGCAGCGGTAAATATGAAGAAAAGACCGCCGAAGAGGTCGAGCAGAAGCTCAAATCCGAGGAACAGCAGCGCGCCGACAAGCGTGCGATGGTCGATCAGGAGATCCGGGACAAGGAAGCGCGTGAGAAGGAACTGAGCAAGGAGGACCGCGAGAACTACGGCAAACTCGCGCGCATCCTCTACGGCGCCGCCAAACAGGAGCAGGATGCGATGGAGACGGCGCGGGATGTCAAACCGCGCGCGGAATCGGCGGCCTCGAACACAAAAAACAACCCGCTCAATCTGATCTCGACCCAGCCGAAGAGACTCAATGACGGGTTGAAGGGGATCAACGATATTCTGACCGAGGGGCCGCAGAACGCCGCGACTCTGACAATGGTTGCGGGACACCTTGCCAAAATCGGCGGCATCGATCTGACGGATGCAAAGTATCAGTCGAAGGTCGTGACTGACGAGGACGATATTCCAACCGACTGGTAACCGGGAGATCTCGAAATGATCAGAAGCATGATTATTCTGCTGGCGCTGTTCTGCGCCGCGCCGATCGCCGGCGACGGGCTGCCGGAGTCGCCCGTGGTCGGCGTCAGGTATTTCAGAATCACGACGGCGACAGACGGCGAGTATCGCGGAGATGCGAAGGCCCTGGCCGGCAGTCTGAGGATCGCACTCGATAATTCGAAGGGTTTCAAACAGGTGGTCACGCTCGATGACGAACAGATCGAACAGATGACGAAGCTGATCGCCGATTCCAAGAAGGGCGGATTCAGCCGGCAGTTGCCGGGCAATCTGGCTGAGCCGCCGGACGCCTACATCTTTCCCGAGCTGTTGCGCGTCGGCGCGGTCGAGCGCGATATGTTTTCGCGCATCGAGGTGACCTACACCGTCGAGATGGGGGCGTCAGCGGTCGATCCCGTGACCCGGGCGATCCTCTTCAGCGACAAGGTGGCGATCAGCGAAAAGCGCAACCGGACGGATCAGCGCGGCGGAGCAAAGAATGTTTACGAGGACCTTGTCTCGAAGGCGGTCGATCGCCTGGCGACGCGCCTGGCGGCCTTCTTCCTCAAGCGCGGGCGGATTCTGCGCGTGGCTGAGGACAACACGACCGTCTACATCAGCCTCGGATCACGTCATGGCATCAAGCCCGGGGATCGCTTTACTGTCCACGCGACTGCAAAGGACGCCGGACAGTCCGCCGGCGATACCGCAGAGGAGGAAGGACTCGGTGAATTCGATCTCGACTCGAAAGGCACGATCGAGATAACCGAGGTCCGTGAGACCGCCGCCAAAGCCAGAATCGAAGGCGCGGCTAAGGGCGCCGTCAAGCAGGGCGATTCAGTTCGCTGGATAAGAAAATGAGAAATCTTCTCGCACTTCTGACGGTCGCGCTGCTGACTGTCGCGGCACTCGGGCAGACGCCGGGCAAGGTTGTCAGGATATATCTCGATATCCGAGAGACCAATCTCGACAAGCCTTCGACAGTCGCCGTCAACACGCTGGCCGAACGGCTCAACGCCGAGGGTTTCAGGGTGACGACCAGTCGAAAGGATGCCGCGCTGAGCATCGAAGGGACGATCGCCTCACGCTCGACGCCCGTCACGGATGAAGTCAAAAAGGAAGGCGGCGTCAACGCCGAGGCGTCGGCTTCGCTCCGTCTGGTTGTCGCCGGCGAGGTGATAGCGACGAGCGTCGAGCGGACATCGCCGGGCGACTGGGGAGTGCAGGCCGAGCGCGTCGGAGAGGACCGGTTGATCGAGATTGCGGGGCTGGTCGCCGATGACCTGATCGGCGAAGAGATCGTGAAGGAGGTCCTCAATGCTGCCCGCACCGCTTCGGCGGAGACTCCATCCCGAACGCCGGCCCGCAGGCGCGCCGCCCCGACAAAGCGCGGCGTCAGTCTGCTGGCGGTCGTCAAGATGGTTCAGAACTTCGTGCCCGAAGAGAGGGTCGTCGCCGCAATCGCCAAATACGGGATCAAGTTCAAACCGCGCGAGTCGGTGCTGACTCAGCTTCGCTCATACGGCGCAACTGAGAATCTGATCAAGGCGATCAAAAGCTCGAGTGTCAATTCATGATCGAAACAACAATCGGAAACTACCGGATCACCGGTGAACTGGCGCAGGGAGGAATGGGATCGGTCTATCGCGGGCGCCATGTCAGCCTGCCGCGAGAGGTGGTCGTCAAATCGATCAAGCTCGCCTCATTCCCCGCCCAGCATCAGGGACCTCTCAAAGCGCGGTTTCTCCGCGAGGCGTATATCCAGTCGCAGCTCGATCATCCGAATATCGTTCGCGTCTACGAGTTCTTCACGCCGGCTGATAACTACTATCTGGTCATGGAGTTCATCGAAGGGATGAGCCTGCGCGATCTGATCAGAAGACAGGGGGCGCTGGAGCCGGCCCACGCCATCGGTCTGCTCAGGCAGGCCCTTTCGGCGCTCGATTACGCTCACAACTTCAGTTATCTCGACGAATCGGGCAAACGGCTCAAGGGCATCGTCCATCGCGACATCAAACCGGCAAATCTGCTGCTCGACGGGATGGCCCGGTTGAAGATCACCGATTTCGGGATCGTCAAATTTCAGGGCGACACGGGAATGACGCGCGCCGGATTCAATCCGGGCACTCTCGAATACATGTCGCCTGAGCAGATCAGGGGTTATGAAGTGGATGCGCGATCGGACCTCTACAGTCTGGGTGTGACATTTTACGAAGCGCTGACGGGGCGCCTGCCGTTTCCGCCGTCAGAGACAGGATCGGATTACGAGGTTGCGCGGGGACACATCGAACAGTCGCCGCCGCCGATCGCCAGCTTCAAGCCCGATATCCCGGCGTATCTGGCCGAACTGATCATGCGCGCGCTGGCGAAGAAGCCCGAGGAGAGGTATCAGTCGGCTGCGGAATTCCTCGAGGCGATCAACCGATACGAACGAAACGGCGAGCCGGTCACTCATTCCGTGACCGAACTGATCACCGACACCAGGCCGATCCCGCCCGCGCCGGAGACCAATTCGCCGGTTCCGTCGATCGAGACCAATGTCATTCCGAAATCGGAACCTGCGCCGATCGAAAAGAAAGCGTCCGGCGGCAGGACGGGGCTCTTCGCGGCGATCGGGCTGGTCGCCCTGCTGATCGCAGTTTCGGCCGGCTATTTCGCTTTTCAGGGAGCGGGCGAACCGTCCGTCGAGCAGTCCGCCGCGGTTCCGGATCAGCAACCCGTCGCGGCTGATGCGCCGGTCGAGGACGAGCGCATCAGACAGGCGCGCAGCCTCGAGGAGCAGGAGCTCTATGCCGAGGCGATCAGGCAATACGACGAATTCCTGAAGAACAATCCGGGCTCGCCTGATTCCGCGCGGCTGACCGAACATTCTGCCACGCTGAAGAAGATCCAGGGATTGCTGACGATCGCCGAGATCGAGATGAGTCAGAACGATCTGGAAGCCGCGCGCCGCGACTACGCCGAAGCGCTCAGGCTCCGGCCGCAGTCCGCCCGCGCCAGGAAAGGCGTCGAAGATGTCGAAAAGCGGCTCGCCGCGAAGAATTGAGATAACTACTCAGCCTGTAAAGATGGAAGGAAATTTCAACAAGACTAACAGGATTTTTCAGGATTTACAGGATTGCATCAGGGATAGGGAGCGGCCTTTAGCCTCGAAATTCCCTGTTACAGTCACTGAATTTACAATTTATCCTGTAAATCCTGACAAATCCTGTTAATCCTGTTGAATAAATTCTCGTCCAGAAGCTGATCTGTTAGATTCTGGTTTCAGTTCTTTCTTTCCGCCGGCTGACGGAACGATCGTTCGACCATGTCGAGAGGATCGGTCGATACCGGGCCGTCCCGCCACAGCCAGCGCATCATCTCAGGCATGATCGCCCCGCCGAACTTCTGGCCGTGAAGGTTCATCCCCCAGGTGTAGTTGACGTCGTACCCTTTCTGCGTCAGCGCCTTCATCATCCTGACATTCTGATAGAACCAGTCCCGCTTCTCGTCGTAGACTCCGTTGCGAATGCCGCGATTATCGTTCCGTCCGTCGCACAGGAAGATCCGGATCGGTTTCCGTTCGCTCTTCAGAATGATGTCCGGATAGGCATGTCCGCCGCGCAGGTTGACGAAACTACCGACGTTGCTGAGCACCCTGCGGAAATGATCGGGACGCTCCCATGCGACGGTGAACGCGGCGATCGCGCCTGAACTCGATCCGCCGATCCCGTGCATCT
>CALBSU010000831.1 GCA_937967285.1 uncultured Acidobacteriota bacterium | reverse complement strand
GATCTCTTCCATCAGAACGGCGACGTGGAGCCGCTGACCGAGTCTGATGTGATCGGGCGGGCGCGCCAGACTCTGGTGGAGTATCAGGCCGGACCGCTCGCCAACTACATGCCATACACGAACAGGACCGATGCGACTCTGCAGAGGCTGGCCGATCTCAAGCCGCGCACGATAGCCGCTATGCACGGCTCGGCATTCGCCGGTGACGGAGAACAAGCGGTTCGCGATCTGGCGGTCGTGATTCGCGAAGTTCTGGGGTAACGGAAGCCGATCTCAACTGGCGTTTGCAGCCGTTGCATTGTATTCTCTGACGCATTGTTTGCTGTTGAGACCCTTTTGTTCACGAAAGGAAAAGCCGCATGAAGAAAATCCACATCCCGACGGGGAATGCCCTTTCACGCCGCACCTTTCTGCGCGGAACCGGTGTCGCGCTGAGTCTGCCGATGCTCGATGCGATGTTGCCGGCATTCGCGCGCGCCGAGGCCAAACAGGCTGTTCCGCGTCGCTTGTTCGCGATCTGCAACAACCTCGGCGTGCTGCCGTGGAAGTTCTTCCCGGCCGCGGATCAGAAGGGTTTCAACTATCAGCTCTCGCCGTACCTCGAAGAGCTGCGCGATCATCGAAATGATTTCACGGTCTTCAGCGGTGTCTGGCACCCGGACGTCGACGCCGGCCATCCGGCCGACAACTGTTTTCTGACCGCGGCTCCGCATCCCTCCAGCGGCGGCTTCCGGAACACTATCTCGCTCGATCAGTATGCCGCCGAACAGATCGGCAATCAGACTCGCTTTCCGTCGCTCACGCTCGGCGTCAATATTCAGAAAGGTCAGCACAGCCTGTCGTGGACCAGCGGCGGAGTGCTCATTCCGTCCGAAGAGAAGCCTTCCGAGATCTTCAAGCGCATGTTTGTCACGGGTACTCCCGAGGAAGTGCAGGCCCAGGTGCGGCGTCTGGCTCTCGGTCAGAGCGTCATGGACAGCGTTGCCGATCAGACGCGCAGGTTGCAGCGCGATCTCGGCCCGCGCGACCGCGAACGGCTCGATCAGTACATGACCGGCGTCCGCGATCTCGAGAAACGCCTCGGCCAGGCGGCAGAATGGGAGCAGAAGCCCAAGCCCGTCGTCAATTATCCGCAGCCCGAGGACACGGCCGAACCGCGCGACTACTTCGAAAAAGTTCGCCTCATGTACGATCTGGCCCGGCTGGCCTTTGAAACCGATTCGACGCGACTGGTCGCGCTCATGCTCGACAGCGTCAATTCGCCCGCCATCCGCATCGGCGACGAGGTCATGAGCGACAGCTACCACGCCATCTCGCACCACGGCAGGAAGCCCGAGAAGCTGCGCCAGCACGAGATCGCCGATCGCATGCAGATGCGAGCGCTCGACAAGCTCTTCTGCGACCTGAAATCGGTCCGCGAAGGCGACCAGACGCTGCTCGACAGGACGATGGTGCTCTACGGCACGAACCTCGGCGACGCTAATACTCACGTCACGACCAATCTTCCCGTGCTCTTCGCCGGCGGCGGCTTCAGGCACGGACAGCATCTGGCGTTCGATCGCGAGCGCAACTACCCGCTGCCGAATCTGTTCGTCAATATCCTCCAGCGCCTCGGGCTCGAAGCTGATCGATTTGCGACGAGCACCGGCACCATGCGCGGGCTGGAGATGGTCGGCTAGAAAACAAATCAGTGAAACGGATAGTCCGCTCAAGGGCGATCCGCGGGATCGATGATGATCTCCCGGATCGCCCTTCTGCTT
>CALBSU010000830.1 GCA_937967285.1 uncultured Acidobacteriota bacterium | reverse complement strand
ATTGCCGCAAAGACCCCAGAGGTGGCAAAGAATATTTATGGATATTTAAATCCGAGTCCCTCCACTGGACGTTAATTCGGGTATTTATCACCTGAAAAACCTTTGCTCCCTTTGTGGCCTTTGCGGCAATCTCACTTTGCCACCTTCGCGGCCTTTGCGGAAATTCCTTTGCTCCCTTTGCGTTTCAGTTCACCATTCAGACCGCATAGTTTCTGTTTACCGGGCGAGAATTGCAAGCGTCGCCTGCAGGCTTTCGCCGTTTTCGACGTTGAGCAGAGTGATCTCTTTTCCGGTCTCTTTCGCGATCGATTTGACCAGTCCGTTGAGGACCTTGCCGGGGCCGACCTCGACGAAGGTGGCGACGCCGGAATCGAGCATGACTCGGACGCTGTCGGTCCAGCGGACGGGCGCGGAGATCTGGCGGACGAGCGCCTCGCGGGCAGTCGCGCCGTCGGTCACCACCGCTGAATCCACATTATTGACGATCGGAAATCGGAGATCGCTGAAGTGCGTCGAATTGAGCGGCTCGGTCATCTTCTCCTGCGCGGGCATCATGAGCGCGGAGTGGAACGGCGCGCTGACCTTGAGCAGCATGGCTCGTTTCGCGCCGCGCGACTTGCACTCCTCAACGGCGCGTTCGACGGCCTCGCGATGACCTGCGATGACGATCTGACCTGGAGAGTTGAAGTTGGCCGGCGAGCATACCTGATCGCCGCGGGCTGCCTCGCAGGCGGCTGCGACGCCGTCAGCATCGAGTCCGAGGATAGCGGCCATGGCGCCGACTCCGACGGGGACGGCCTCCTGCATGAGCTCTCCGCGGCGTCTGACCAGTCGGACGGCGTCGCTGAGCGTCAGGGCGCCGGCGGCTACGAGCGCCGAATATTCGCCGAGACTGTGGCCGGCGACCATCTCCGGCGCGATACCGTGTTCGCTCAGGACGTTGAAGGCCGCGATCGATGCGGTCAGGATGGCCGGTTGAGTGTTGGCGGTCAACTGGAGGTCTTCCTCGGGACCGTCGAAGCACATCCGGCTGAGGCTGAAGCCGAGCGCATCGTCGGCTTCCTCGAAGACCCTGCGAGCCGCGGGGAAGTTCTCAGCCAGTTCGCGACCCATTCCGGCGTGCTGGGAGCCCTGTCCCGGAAAGATGAAGGCGATTTTGTTCATAGGATTTATTCACTCGCTCCCGCCGGCCGGCATGTCGCCTACTTCGCTCTCGATGCGCGCGCTGAGGTTTCCCGAATAGAACTCCTTGGCGACGCGGATCGCGTTGCGGATGGCCTTGGTCGACGAGCTGCCGTGGCAGATGACGCAGATCTGCTTGCAGCCGAGAAGGGGAGCGCCGCCGAATTCGGCGTAATCGAGCCGTTTCTTGACGGCCTTGAATGCGTTGAGCGAGAGCATGGCGCCGATCTGCGTCATGGTCGTCTGTCCGAGCTCCGTCTTGAGGATGCCCATGATCGCTTCGACAAGGCCCTCGCTGGTCTTGAGGATGACATTTCCGGTGAAACCGTCGCAGACGATGACATCGACGTCGCCGGTGAAGATGTCGCGGCCCTCGACGTTGCCGATGAAGTTGATCGGCGCTTCGCGAAGCAGCCTCAGAGTCTCCTTGGTCAGATCGTTGCCCTTGATGTCCTCTTCGCCGATGCTCATCAGGCCGACGCGCGGACTCCTGACGCCGAGGATCGAGCGCGAGTAGACCGATCCCATGATGGCGAACTGTTTGAGGTGTTCGGGTTTGCATTCGGCGTTCGCGCCGACGTCGAGGAGGACCGTCCCGTTGCCCTTGGTGGTCGGAAAGATGCCGGCCAGGGCAGGGCGATCGACCGAAGGCAGCGTGCCGAGGACCAGTTTGGCGGTGGCCATGACGGCGCCGGTATTGCCGGCGCTGAGCAGGCCGTGCGCTTTGCCCTCTCGGACCAGCCGCGCGGCCACGCGGATCGACGAATCGCGCTTGCGGCGGACGGCCTGCGCTACCTGGTCGTCCATCGTGATCACTTCGGTCGCGTTGACGATCTCGATGTGGAGTCTCTGCTGGCGGGGATTGGGAACACCCTGACGCTCGAGTTCGGCGCGAATGATCTCTTCCCGGCCAACCAGGAGGATGCGGGCGCGCAGGTCGCGGGCGGCTTGTATCGCTCCTTCGACCTCGATCGCGGGGGCGTTGTCGCCACCCATGGCATCAACGGCTATGGTGGTGAGCATCAGGGATGTGGAAAGAGGGATGATCGGATCATCCCTCATCTTATTAATATGTTTCCAGTGGCGTTCTGCTCCGGGTCTGAGCTGTTTACTCAGAGACCTCGATGACTGTCCGGCCGCCATAGAATCCGCATCTCGGGCAGACCCTGTGCGGGACTCTCATGTTACCGCAATTGGGACAGGCCGAGAGGCCGATCGGCTTGAGAGCGTCATGCGAACGACGCTTCCGGCTCCTCGATTTCGAATGTCTGCGTTTTGGATTCGGCATTTTTCTTCACTCCATCTAAATCTATAAAAAAGTCGCTGTCTGAACCGTGAGGCTGCGAGCCTCGATTATCTTCTTACTCTTCTTCTTGTCGGGCCAGATCGGCCAGCGCCTGCCAGCGCGGATCTATTGGTTTTTTGCATCCGCACTGTTCGACGTTGAGATCGGCGCCGCATTCGGGGCACAGGCCCCGGCAGTTCTCGCTGCAGAGCACGCGGCTCGGCAGGCTCAGTTCGATCTGTTCCAGGACCAGCTCGTCGAGGTCGATCTGATCGTGCTGATAGATCGAAATATCCAGGTCGCGGTCGGTGATTTCGGTCTCGCCCGATCGTCCGGCTCCCGGGTCCTCCGCCGCGTAGAGCAGGTCGAAGGGGATGACGAGACTGAAAGGAACATCATTCAAACATCTGTCGCAGAGCGCGGTGAAGGTCGTCCTGATCTCTCCGCGCACCCGCATTTCTCTGCCGGTCGGGTCGATCCGGCCGGTGACTGCCGGCGGCTCAACCAGCTCGAATTCGTGATTGCCCGTATCGAGCTCGCCTTCCGCATATCGGTGCTCGAA
>CALBSU010000829.1 GCA_937967285.1 uncultured Acidobacteriota bacterium | reverse complement strand
GGTCCGCTGCCGGGCGCAGGCATCATGGCCTTGATCCACGGACGGAAGGGCGAACGGATCGCCAGTTCGAAGAGCCCTCCGCCGGCCACGAACGCAAGCGCCTGGGCGCCGCCGAGCGGCCCGCCGTGCTTCATATATTCCTGATAGCTGAAATCCGCGCCGTAAGGTTCATCCCACTTTCTGAACAGTCCGGCGCTGCGTCGGACAACGCGCGTATTGATCGGCCCCATGAAGAACGGTCCGACCCAGCTGCCGATTTCCTCATCGTAATGAGGCAGCGTCGGATCCTGATTGCGCTCGATCTCATCTCTCGAATGGCCGTTTGGCGGATCGAGCAGAAAAACGTCGCGCACGCGATCGTTCTGGCCCGTCTCGTACATATTGAAGAGCGTCGCGATCGTTCCGCCGTTGACTCCGCCGAAAGCCTGATGATAAGCCCGCACCTCGCGGCATCCGACGCCCAACTCGCGCCGGATATGCCGGGCAACCAGATATGCTCCGAGGTCCGAGGGGATAGAATCGAAGCCGCAGAACGGGATGATTCGCGTCCCGTCTTCGGCCGCCCGCGCGTGATATCGATCGATCAGATCGCGCACCCAGACGGTCTCGCCGGTGATGTCGACGTAATGGGTTTTGAACCGGACGCAGGCATCGACGATCGGCGTCCCGTATTTCGCGTACGGTCCGGCGGTGGTCAGCAGCACACGCGTCCGCGAGACGATCGCGTCGATGGCAGCCTGATCTCCGCTGTCGGCGACCAGCACGTCGATCTTGTGCTCGCCGATCTTTCGCCTGACCTCCTCGAGCTTCTCACGGTTGCGGCCGGCGATCGCCCAGCGGAGCTCGCCGGGAGAGGTGTTGGCGGCGAAATACTCGACCGTCTGCCGGCCGGTGAATCCGGTCGCGCCGTAGAGGACGACATCGTAGTCACGTTCCTGCATGGGAGTCCTCCTGAATTTCGTTTGATGATCCTCATAATGTCCCACCTGACGCGGCCTCCGCAAGGTCAGAGGAATTCCCCTCCCGGCTCCCCTTTATTGTCCACGGGCAATTGGATAAACTGTTCCCTGCCTTACGAACTGAAACTGGCAATTCACACCCAAGCAACAACCTGGAGCGAAACTGATGATAAAACTGAAAGTAAACGGCGTAGCGCGCCAGTTCGACGGTGATCCCGAGATGCCATTGCTCTGGTATCTGAGAGACGAGCTGCAAATGACCGGAACCAAATTCGGTTGCGGGATGGGATTGTGCGGTTCTTGCACCATCCACATCAACGGCGCGGCGACTCGGAGCTGCATTACTCCGATGAGCAGCGCCGCGGGCAAGGATGTCACGACGATCGAGGCTCTCAGCAAGGCCGGAGATCATCCGGTCCAGAAAGCCTGGGAGAAGAACAACGTCCCGCAGTGCGGATATTGCCAGAGCGGGCAGATCATGGCGGCCGCCGCGTTGCTGAAGGAGAAGCCGAAGCCGACCGACGCCGATATCGATCGCGCCATGACCGGCATCATCTGCCGGTGCGGCACCTATCAGCGCATCAGGGAAGCGATCAAAACTGCAGCGGGGGTGAAGTGATGAACAGAGTCGAAAACGTCAGTCGTCGCACATTTCTCGGGAACCTCTTTTCCGCCGGCGCGCTGGTGCTGAGCGCGCGCGTCCTGCCTTTCGAGCTCGGCGAAGAGGCGGCAACTGCCGCGGCCTGGAACCCGAGCGTCTATCTCGGCATCGAAACCGACGGAACGGCGATCATCGTCGCTCACAGGTCGGAGATGGGAACCGGCATCAGGACCGTCCTGCCGACCGTCCTCGCTGAGGAACTGGACGCCGACTGGTCGCGCGTCAGGATCGAACAGGCCATCGGCGATGAAAAATACGGCTCGCAGAACACCGACGGATCATGCTCGATCCGCGATTTCTACGATGCAATGCGCGAGGCAGGCGCCTCCGCCCGTCACATGCTGATCGCCGCCGCCGCCGCGAAATGGAACGTTCCGGCTTCCGAATGCTCCACGCAGGCTCATCATGTCGTCCATTCACGCTCGAACCGCAAGCTCGGTTACGGCGAACTCGCGGCCGATGCCGCAAAACAGACCGTCCCGAAGAAGGGCGATCTGAAGTTCAAGTCTCCCTCGGAATACCGCTACATCGGCAAGGAGATTCCGACGGTCGATCTGAAGAACCTCTGCTCGGGCAAGGGCGTCTTCGGCATCGACGCACGGATGCCCGGCATGGTCTACGCTTCGATCGAGCGTTCGCCCGTCTACGGCGGCACGCTCAAGAGCGTCGACGATTCGGAGGCTCTCAAGGTGAAGGGCGTCCAGAAGACGGTCGTGCTCGACGCGCTCAAACCGCCGTTCCTCTTCAAGCCGCTCGGCGGAGTCGCCGTCATCGCCGACAACACCTGGGCGGCGGTCAAGGGCCGTCAGGCGCTCAAGGTCAACTGGGACGCCGGCGAGAACGCCGCTTACGATTCCGCGAGCTACAGGAAATCGCTGCTCGAAACCGTCGGCAAGCCCGGCAAGGTCGCCCGGAAGCTGGGCGATGTCGATGCCGAGTTCGCGAAGGGCGGCAAGACCCACGAGGCATCGTATTACGTACCGATGCTGGCGCACGCGCCGATGGAACCGCCGGCGGCGGTCGCTGAGTTCAAGGACGGCCGGGTGGTGATCCACGCC
>CALBSU010000828.1 GCA_937967285.1 uncultured Acidobacteriota bacterium | reverse complement strand
TGCATGAGGAAAATATGGAAGATGTGACGATAATCGGAGGAGGTCTGGCGGGTTCCGAGGCCGCGTGGCAGGCGGCTGAGCGGGGGGCGCGCGTCCGCCTCTACGAGATGCGGCCGGAGACGACGACCGGCGCTCACCGGACCGGCAATCTGGCCGAACTGGTCTGCAGCAATTCGCTCAAATCGGATCTGCCGCATACGGCTCCGAGGCTGCTCAAGGACGAACTTCGCGCCGGGAATTCGCTGCTCCTCAAAGTGGCTTTGACGACGGCCGTCCCGGCCGGCGGAGCGCTGGCGGTCGATCGCGTCAAATTCGCCGAACAGGTCACTGCAGAGCTTTCGAGCCATCCGCGGATCGAGATCGTCCGCCGCGAGGTGAGCGAGATCGATCCGTCGCGGATCACCGTGGTCGCCGCCGGCCCGCTTGCTTCTCCGGCGCTCACCGCCGCGATCTCTCGTCTGACCGGGGCCGGCGATCTCTACTTCTTCGACGCCATCTCGCCGGTCGTCGACGGCGAGACGATAAATTTCGATATCGCCTTTCGCGCCTCCCGTTACGGCAAGGGCGGCGACGATTATGTCAACTGCCCGATGTCGAAGGAAGAGTACGACCGCTTCTACGATGCGCTCATGGCGGCCGAGACCGTCAAGCCGCACGAGGGGATGGAGGACGAGGCGAAGTTCTTCGAGGGGTGCCTGCCGATCGAGGAGCTGGCCCGCCGCGGACGCGACACGCTCCGATTCGGGCCGATGAAGCCCGTCGGTCTGGCCGATCCGCGGACCGGTCGCGAAGCCTGGGCCTGCGTCCAGTTGCGCCAGGAGAACCTCATGGCCGACGCATGGAACATCGTCGGTTTTCAGTGCCACATCAAGTACGGCGAACAGAAGCGCGTCCTTCAGCTCATCCCGGGACTCGAGAACGCGGAATTCATCCGCTTCGGCCAGATGCACCGGAACACGTACATCTGTTCTCCCAGGCTGCTCAGCGACACGCTGCAAATGAAGGAGCATCCGAACGTTCTGTTTGCGGGTCAGATCTCGGGCATCGAGGGGTACACCGAGGCGATGGCGACAGGGATGATCGCGGGGATCAACGCCGCGCGGATCGCACGGGGGGCCGTGCCCGTCGCCCCGCCACGCGAGTCCGCCTGCGGATCGCTCGTCCATTATCTGGCCAATGCCGATGCCGGCAATTTTCAGCCGGCGAACACCACTTTCGCCCTGTTGCCGCAGCTCGAACCGGAACTGCGCAAAAGGACGAAACGCAAGGCCGACCGCCATCGTATTCTGGTCGAACGCGGCTTCGAGGCGTTCACGGCGTGGCTCAGGGACAACGGCGAGGATACGGCTTCCGGCATCACAGCCGGCACCGGCGTGAACTAAGCGGGATTTTGTGAAGCGAAAATTCATTACAGCTTTTATTCTGATCTGCCTGGCGGCCGGAACTCTCGCGGCCCAGAGCGGTCGCGGACAACTGCCCGAATCGAAAAGGAAGAAACCCGAGAAGCCGCAGTTGCCTGATCCGCTGCCCAAGGTGCGGATGCCGGAGCAGATCCCGCAGCCGGCCGACGACACGATCCGCATCAACAGCGATCTGGTGACCATCGTCGCGACGATCAAGGGCGATCTCCAGTCCGGCCGGATCGATCTCGGACGCGATGACTTCGAGATCCTCGAGGACGGCGTGCCGCAGGAGATCTCGAACTTCGCAAGGGATCAGGATCAGCCGCTCAACCTCGTCATGCTCTTCGATTCCAGTCTCAGCGTGGCGCAGAAGATCGCCTTCGAGCGCCGCGCCGCCGCCAGATTCTTCGAACGCGTCATGCGGCCGGAGGACAGAGCGGCCCTCTTCGCCGTCTCGACCGATGTCGTCGTCCTTCAGGATTTCACCCCGAGCACCAAATCCCTCGTCTCGGCAACCCGGCAGCTCAAGGCGCAGGGCGCCACTTCGCTCTACGACGCTGTCTTTCTCGCCTCGGAGTATCTCAACCCCCGCCCGGGCAGGCACGTCATCGTGATCGTCTCCGACGGCGGAGATACGACCAGCAACAAGGGGCTCCTCGAAGCCCTGGCCCGCGCCCAGCAGTCCGACGTGGTCATCTTCGCCGTCTACACCGGCAACCTCAATTATTCCCAGAACCTGCGCGACCTGGCCGGCGAACGCGCGCTCGAGACCCTGACCTTCGAAACCGGCGGAGACGTCCTCCGGCCCGCCGTCACCCCCGGCACCCAGGGGGAGGAGGCCGACGAACGCTCGCTAGTCGAACTCGACAGGGCCTTCGTCTCGCTCGCCGAACAGTTGCGCACTCAGTTCACCATCGGATATTTCTCGAGCAACGACAGGCGGGACGGCAGCTTCAGAAAACTTGTCGTCCGAATCAAGAAACAGGGCCTCACCGCCCGCGCCAGATCGGGCTACTACGCCCCGAAAAGCTGACTCGCCACCCCCCGCGAAAACCCGTTTCTTCCGCCCGAACTGCGTGACCTCTCTCGCCGTTACGTGCTACAATCCATCCGCCAGGACTTTCAAATTAATTATTAATATCGAACACATCCTGAAAACGACCACTCATTTCAAGTTATCAATCGAGTCTCTGGCGTCGGGGCAGCTGTGGTCGGACAAGAGGCTTATGATTTATGCAGTCGGACATCATATTAATAAGAGCAGTATTCACGCTGATTCTGGTGATCGCGGGGTATCTGATACAACCGATTCCGGAATGGGTTGGCAAGGAACTTGGGATACCGGCCGGATCGAGGATACTGTCGGCCGTGGCGGGGATGATTCTGGCGTGCGGGATCATCTTCTTTGAGCTGCGGATCCGTCAGGCATCGCTCAAGACGCTGATCGGCGCGGCGATCGGTTCGATCCTCGGAATCATCGGATCGACGATGATGGGGTTCCTGATCACTGCGCAGCCGTGGGACCAGCCGATCAAGTCGTTTCTGACGCTGACGCTGACGCTCTTTATGGCCTACGTCGGATTACTGGTCGGAGCGGCGAAGGGCGATTACATCGATCTTTCGGCGCTCGGCGGGTTTCTCAGCGACAGGGGAGCCAAGCAGAGTTTCAAGATCCTCGACACGAGCGTGATCATCGACGGGCGCGTGGCGGACATCGCGGAGGCCGGATTTCTGGGCGGTGTGATCATGATCCCGCAGTTCGTTCTGCGCGAGCTGCAGCAGATCGCCGATTCGTCAGATTCGGCCAAGCGCAATCGCGGACGGCGCGGTCTCGATATTCTCCAGCGGATTCAGAAGAACTCCAATCTCGACGTTCAGATCTACGAGGCGGACTTCCCGAACGTCAAGGAGGTGGATCTGAAGCTGATCGAGCTGGGCAAGCAGCTCAATGCTCCGATCGTGACCAACGATTTCAACCTCAACAAGGTGGCTCACCTGCGCGGGGTCGAGGTGCTCAACATCAACGAGCTGGCCAACGCGCTCAAGCCTGTCGTCCTGCCGGGCGAGATCATGAAGGTCTTCATTCTGAAGGAGGGCAAGGAATACAATCAGGGTGTGGCCTATCTGGATGACGGGACGATGGTCGTGGTCGACAACGCGCGCAAGCTGATCGGCAAGAACGTCGACATGGTCGTGACGAGCGTGCTGCAGACGACGGCCGGCAAGATGATCTTCGGCCGGGTCGAGGAGAGTTCATCGCAGCGCGACTCCCGCGACCGGTCATCGCGTCCGGCGCCGGTTTCGACCTCATCATCCGGCATCGATTCCTGAGTTCACCCACAGATCGGAATTCAACGACGGGCTGGAAGTCCTGGCTTCCAGCCTGTCTTGTTGAAGCATCAGAGATGGAAGGACAGGCGCCGTGAACATCGCCGTCATACCGGCCGCCGGGAGCGGATCGCGCTTCGGCGGAGAGATTCCCAAGCAGTTCATAGAGATCGCCGGAGCTCCGGTTCTGGCGCATACGATCGGACGTTTCGCCGGATGCCCGCTGATCGGGGCGATCGTCGTGGCGCTTCCCGAGGACCGGCTCGAGTCGTTTCCGCGGCGACTGGTCGAAGCTGGATTCTGCCGGCCGGCCGATGACGGATTGGAGACGCCGGAGGGCAAACCTGTCATCTTCGTGCCCGGCGGGGCAGAGCGGAGCGATTCGATCCTCAATGCGCTGGTTGCCGCGGGCGATCTGAAGCCTGAGATCGTCGCAGTACACGACGCGGTCAGGCCGTTCGTGACCTCCGGGCAGATAGCCGCGGTCGTCGAGAAGGCCCGTCAGACGGGCGCCGCGATCCTTGCGCTGCCGTCGACCGACACGATCAAGCAGGTCGAGGACGGCGTCATCGTCCGGACGATCGACCGTCGCCGGATCTGGCGCGCGCAGACTCCGCAGGCTTTCCGGTACGATCTGCTGATGAACGCCAACCTCGAGGCGCGCACGGCCGGACTCCCGTCATCTCAGACGACAGACGATTCGCTGCTGGTCGAGCGGCTTGGTGTCAGCGTCTCCGTGATCGAGGGAGCGGTCAGCAACCTCAAGATCACGACTCCCGAAGATCTGATCGTGGCCGGCAAACTCTTCGAACAGGAGGCCCATTCAAATGGTTCCTGACACGGACTATCGGGTCGGGCTGGGATACGACATCCACCGGCTGGTGGAAGGCCGCAGGCTGATACTCGGCGGGATCGAGGTCCCGTTCGAACTCGGTCTGCTCGGCCATTCGGACGGCGACAGCCTGAGCCATGCGATCACCGACGCGCTGCTTGGAGCGGCCGGGCTGGGAGACATCGGGACTCATTTTTCGGACAAAGACCCGCGCTGGAAGGACGCCGACAGCCTCGGGTTTCTGAGCGCCGCCTGCGCGATGCTGGCCGAAGGCGGATGGGCGATCGTCAACATCGACGCGACGATCCATGCCGAACGGCCGAAAATGAAGCCGCACGTCGCCGCGATGAAGGATGCGCTCTCCGGCGCGGCGGGAATCGATCCATCGAGGATCAACATCAAGGCCAAGACCGCCGAGGGGCTCGATGCCGTAGGCCGCGGCGAAGCGATCGCCGCTCAGGCCGTCGCGCTGATCACCAGATAAGATGCGACCACAGGAACTGATCGAAAAGAAGCGGGACGGCGGCGAACTTTCCCGGGACGAGATAGCCGCCCTGATTCGCGGATACACCCGCGACGAGATCCCCGATTATCAGATGGCGGCCTGGCTGATGGCCGGATTCCTGCGCGGAATGAGCGATGACGAGACGCGTGCGCTGGTCGAGGAGATGCTTCATTCGGGCGTCGTGCTGTCCCACGACGAAATCCCGCTGCCCAAGGTCGACAAGCACTCCACCGGCGGAGTCGGCGACAAGACCTCGATCGCCATCGCGCCGATCGCCGCCGCCTGCGGCGTGGCCGTGCCGATGATCTCGGGCCGGGCGCTCGCCCACACCGGCGGGACCCTCGACAAGCTCGAAGCCATCCCCGGCTTCAGGACGAATCTCTCGCTCGACGAGTTCAAGCGCGTGCTCGCCGATTGCGGACTCTCACTGATCGGCCAGACGCGCGAGATTGCGCCGGCCGATCGCAAGCTCTACGCCCTGCGCGATCTGACCGCCACCGTGCCGTTCCGGCCTTTCATCTGCGCCTCGATCATGTCCAAGAAACTGGCCGAGGGGATCGACGGCCTGGTGCTCGACGTCAAATCAGGCAACGGGGCGTTCATGCGCGAATTCGAGGATGCGCGGAAGCTGGCGGAGATGCTGGCGGCGACGGGACGCGGAATGGGCAAGCGCGTCGTCGCGCTGGTCACCGACATGAATCAGCCGCTCGGCCGCTGGGCCGGCAATGCCGTCGAGACGCGCGAGGCGATCGAAATGCTGCAGGGCAGGCTCGACGGAGATTTCGCCGAGCTCTCGATCGAACTGGCGGCGCGGATGCTCGAGGTGGGCGGCGTCGAATCGGACCTCGACGCGGCGAGATTCCGCGCCGTCGAGGCTGTCACCAGCGGGCGGGCCCTGGAAAAACTTCGCCGCGTCATCGAACTGCAGGGCGGAGATCCGCGCGTCGTCGACGACACCGGACGGCTCCCGCAGGCGCTCCTCTCCCGCGACGTCAGGGCCGCGCGCGAGGGATATGTCTCCGCCGTGCGGACCGACGAGATCGGCCGCATCATCATGGACTGGGGCGGCGGGCGGCGCCGGCTCGAGGACAGGATCGATTACGGAGTCGGCCTCAACCTTCACGTCAGAATCGGAGATCATGTCAAACCCGGTGACCCGATCGTCACGGCGTATTACAATGACGCTTCGATCTACGAAGCGATGGCCGAACGGCTGCGCAACGCTTACACGATTTCGGACGGCCCGCCGCCGGAAGTCCCGATGATCAAGGCCGTCATCTGATTGTCCTCCGCACCCGATGGAGACCGATTTATGAACAGAACACTGCCCCTGCTCGGACTGCTGGTCGTCGCTCTGGCCTCCGCCTGCACAACGCGCGACATCGCCGCTGAATCCAATCGCACCAAGGTCGGCATCGTCTTCGATATCGGTGGCAAGGACGACCGTTCCTTCAACGCCGCCGCCAACGTCGGAGTGCTGCGGGCCAAAAAAGACCTGCCGATCGTCCTGCGCGACGTCGAACCCGGCGATCCGACCTCGATCGAACCGGCGCTCCGTGCATTCGCCCAGTACGGCTACAACCTGATCACCGGCGTCGGCTTCGCCCAGGGGCCGATCATCAAGCAGGTCGCCGCCGATTATCCGGAGCTTCATTTCGTCCTCATCGATTCCGTCGTCGATCTGCCCAACGTCGCCAGCCTGCTCTTCAAGGAGCACGAAGGATCTTTTCTCGTCGGCATGATCGCCGCCTGCAAGAACAAGACCGGCACCATCGGCTTCGTCGGCGGCATGGACATCCCGCTGATTCATAAGTTCGCCACCGGCTACGAAGAAGGCGCCCGCTACGTCAAACCCGACATTCGAGTGCTCAAGAACTACGTCGGCATCACCGACGCGGCGTGGAACAATCCCGGCAAGGGCAGGGAACTGGCCAATTCGCAGTACGAACAGGGCGCCGACGTGATCTTCCAGGCGGCCGGCAATTCCGGCCTCGGCGTCTTCGATGCGGCCGAGGCCTACAACAAATTCGCCATCGGCGTCGACGCCAATCAGAACTGGGTCAAGCCCGGACACATCCTGACCAGCATGCTCAAGCGCATCGACAATGCCGTCTACTCGGTAGTTCAGGACGAGGTCGCCGGGAAGTTCAAGGGCGGAGTCCACGTCTACGGCCTGGATAACAACGGCGTCGATTACGCCCTCGACCAGTACAACCGCGACCTGATTCCGCCCGACGTGATCGAAAGGGTCAATCAGGCCAAGAGGGATATCATCGCCGGCAAGATCAAGGTCACCGACGCGATGGCTCAATGAAACAATCCGCGGTCCTATCGCGAAGAGAGTTTAAACGCCAAGCCGCCAAGATGGCCAAGGGGAGATTAAGGATGGGATTGTCATATTTCCTCAAGATCGTCGATCGAACGAAGGTTAAACCCGGTGCTTCTTTCCCTGATTAAGCATTGGCCATCTTGGCGGCTTGGGTGCGCCGGGATAAGCCGGACTGATCTGATCGGGTGAAAGTCCCGATCCTGTAG
>CALBSU010000827.1 GCA_937967285.1 uncultured Acidobacteriota bacterium | reverse complement strand
GCACAGTACCGTGAATGCGCGGTGCGTCGAATTTATGGAAAGGACCATCTTATGCGTTTTGCGGCGTTGCTATTACGGCTTGAGCCCTGGCTGACGCTCCATCAACAGTATGAAAATTTATCCACCCTTACTTTATAAGGCGTAATAAGAGGGCGAAAAGTGCCATCAATGAAGAGAAAACTTTAGAGGCGGGATTCTGGCGGGATGGGGCGGGGAAGAGGGCCGGCGGATGATCTCCGCCGGCCCCGTCCATCAGTTCACCCAGTCGGCGATGAAGACGTTGGTGTCGCCTTCCTTCGCCGCGTTGCGGTTCGAGCAGAAGACGATCTTTTTGCCGTCGGGCGAGAACATCGGGAAGCCGTCGAATGTCTCGTTGAAGGTGATCCGCTCGAGGTTCGAGCCGTCGAGGTCGATGCCGTACAGATCGAAGTTGCGTCCGCGCGGGTCGTCCATGTTCGACGAGAAGATGATCCGTTTGTTGCCCGGATAGAAGTAGGGCGCGAAATTGGCTTTGCCGTTGTTGGTGATCCGGCGCTTGTTCGAGCCGTCGTCGTTCATGACCCACAGATCGAGCTTGCTCGGGCGGATCAGGTCGTCCTTGAGCAGCGAGACATAGTCCTGCTTCTCCTTCTCGGTCTCCGGATGGAAGGCGCGATAGACGATCAGTTTTCCGTCGCGGCTCCAGAACGGCCCGCCGTCATAGCCCAGTTCGCTGGTCAGTTGTTTGACGTTACGGCCGTTCTTGTCCATCCGGTAGATCTCCAGATCGCCCGTGCGGAGGCTGGTAAAGACGATCGTTCCGTCCGGGCGGATCGTCGCCTCGGCATCGTAACGCTCAGCGCTGGTCAGCCGTTTGATGTTCGATCCGTCGAGATTGGCCCTCACGATGTCGAATCCGGGGAAGAGCCCCCAGACATAACCGCGCGTGTAATCGGGTTTCGGCGGACACTTGGGATTGTCGAGGAAGGTCGTCGCGTAGACGATGTGTTTTTTGTCCGGCGTGAAATACGCGCAGGTCGTTTTGCCCTGACCGTTCGAGAGCAGCTTCATATCCGATCCGTCGATATTCATCGAGTAGATCTGATCGCAACCGTCGTATTTGGTCGTCCGCTGGAAGATCAGCTTTTTTCCGTCGGGAGAGAAGTATGCCTCGGCGTTCTCGCCCTCGAAGGTCAACTGACGGATATTGGCGAAATGCTTCTCGCGCGGATCCTTGAGCGTCTGCTTGTCGACCTGTGGCGAGGCCTTCGACTCAGCCCTTCGTGTCGTTGCATAGATGCCGATGATCAGGGAAAAAGTAAGAATCAGTGCTACGGGGAAACGCATGTTTTTCATGTTCACCTGCCGGGAGCGCCGGCGGCCTCGCCGGCTGAATCTTCCGGATTTATCTGCGGAAGTAGACGGCGACTCCGCCGTCTACCCCGTTTAAAGAAATACTGAGCAGGGAGAAGGCCGGCGAGGCCGCCGGCGCTCCCAGACTACTCATCGCCGTTACGCGACTTCTTCTCCTCCTTGAGGAGCGCCTTGCGGCTCAGTCGGATCTTGTTGCCCTCGACGCCGATGCACTTGACGAGGACCTGCTGGCCCTCCTTGAGTTCATCGCGCACGTCGCGGACGCGATAATCCGCGATCTCCGAGACGTGGAGCAGGCCGTCGACTCCGGGGAAGATCTCGACGAAGGCGCCGAAATCGACGATCCGGGAGACGGTGCCGAGGTAGGACTTGCCGACTTCCGCTTCGGCCGTCAGGTCGCGAACCATCTGGAGCGCGGCTTCCGCGGCGGCGCCGTTGGCCGTCGCGATCGAGACTCGACCGTCGTCGGTGATGTCGATCTTGGCGCCGGTCTTCTCCTGGATGCCGCGAATCACCTTGCCGCCTGGGCCGATGACGTCGCGGATCTTGTCCGTCGGGATCTGGATGGTGACGATCCTTGGCGCGTACTTGCTGATCTCGGTGCGCGGGGCTGTGATCAACGCATCCATCTTGTCGAGGATGTGGAGCCGGCCCTTGCGCGCCTGTTCGAGCGCCTCGGCCAGGATCGCCGGGTTTAACCCCGTTATCTTGATGTCCATCTGCAGCGCGGTGATGCCGTTGCGGGTGCCGGCGACCTTGAAGTCCATGTCACCGTAATGATCCTCGGCTCCCGCGATGTCGGTCAGAATCGCGTACTTCTTCTCCTCCATGACCAGACCCATCGCCACGCCGGCCACCGCGGCCTTGATCGGGACGCCGGCATCCATCAGCGAGAGCGAGGTGCCGCAGACCGTCGCCATCGACGACGATCCGTTCGATTCCGTGATGTCGGAAACGATGCGGACGGTGTACGGCCAGTCCTCATCGCCGGGCAGCACCGCTTCGATCGAGCGCGCCGCCAGTGCGCCGTGGCCGATCTCCCGGCGGCCCGGGCTGCCGACTCGGCCAGCCTCGCCGACCGAGAAGGGCGGGAAGTTGTAGTTGAGCATGAAGCGCCGCTTGATCTCGCCCGTCTCGAGGTTTTCGATGTACTGAACGTCCTGCGAGGTGCCGAGCGTGGCGGTCACCAGCGCCTGCGTCTCGCCGCGCGTGAAGAGCGACGAACCGTGAGTCCGCGGCAGCCAGCCGACCTCGATCGAAATCGGCCTGATCTCCGAGAACCTGCGCCCGTCGGGACGACGGCGATTGTTCAGAATATCGTCGCGGAAGATCCGCTCCTTGAGCCTGTCGAAGAGATTGCCGGCTTCACCGCGCGCCTCGGGCTGGTCCTCGGGATAGCTCTCGATCACCTCGGCCCGGAGCTGGTCGAGCGCCGTGTAGCTCTCGATCTTCGACTTGTCGGCGACGCTCAGCGCGCTGCGCAGCCGTTCGCTGTACTTCTCCTCGATATCGGCCAGCATCTTCTCGTTGATCGGAGCCGGCGTGAACTCGCGCTTGGTGATGCCGAGCGTCTCGAACATCGCGCGCTGCAACTGGCAGAGCTTCTTGATCTCGCCGTGCGCGAACATCAGCGCCTCGATCATGACCTGCTCGCTGACCTCCTTCGCTCCCGCCTCGACCATGACGATCGCTTCCTCGGAACCGGCCACGGTCAGGTTCAGCAGGGACCTTCTGAGCTGTTCATAGGTCGGATTGACGACATACTTGCCGTCGATCAGCCCGACCCTGACGCCGGCGATCGGAGTGTGGAAGGGAATGTCCGAAAGATAGAGCGCCGCCGAGGCGCCGGTGATCGAAAGGACATCCGGATCGTGCTCGTCGTCCGCCGAGATGACCATCGAGATGATCTGAGTCTCGTGGCGATACCCCTCGGGGAAGAGCGGTCTGATCGGGCGATCGGTCAGACGCGAGGTCAGGATCTCCTTCTCGGTCGGACGTCCCTCGCGCTTGAAATATCCGCCGGGGATCCTGCCCGCGGCGTACCCGTATTCACGGTAGTCCACCGTGAGCGGGAAGAATGTCGCGCCCTCGCGCGGCTTCCGAAGCGAGACGGCCGTTACGAGGACGACCGTTTCGCCCTGCGTCACCAGCACCGACCCGTCGGCCTGCTTGGCGATTCGGCCGGTCTCGATCGTGAACTCTCGGCCGCCAAGGTTGATTGACTGCTTTAATACCATCTTTTCATCTCCTGTTCGGATCCGGCGCGTCTTTCATCTCTGTCTCCATCTTTCCGCCGGGTGACTCGAATATGCTGAGAGCCGCAGAGCGCACTTTACTGACCGTGCTCGATATACCTGCGGCGGCTCGGGTTGGGAATAGTCCTGGATGTGTTGTCGGAATGACCGGAAATCTCGTTCAAGCTGACTTTCAATCCTGGTCAGATACGTTATCGCAGCTCGGATTGATGATGGCGCTGAGGGAATCCGGAGCTTCTGAAATCCCCGGATCTGTCATCGTTTTCCCAGCACCCTCTGGAGGGAGCGGCCGGCCTTCTCGGGCCGGTGCGGGAACCACGTGCCGTCACGTTCGGCTGCACAGCGAAAGCGGCATCGAACGCCTCGATGCCGCCAGTGGAATACCGTGTCGTTACTTGCGCAGACCCAGCCGGCCGATCAGATCATGATAACGGCTGATATCGCGCTTCTTCAGATAATCGAGCAGGCTGCGGCGCTGGCTGACCAGCTTGAGCAGTCCGCGACGCGAATGATTGTCCTTGTTGTGGGTCCTGAAATGGTCGGTCAGTTCGTTGATCCTCTTGGTCAACAGCGCGACCTGAACTTCAGGCGATCCGGTGTCGGTCGGGTGGGTCTTGTACTCACCGATGATGTCTATCTTCGCTTCCTTTGCTAACGCCATTACGCTCTCTTTCTTGCCTCCACAATATCGAATCTTATAACGTCCAAAAAGCCCTGCATGACCTGTCCCGATTCCTCGCTTACGGCGGGCTTCCGGGGTGGCGCATGAAGAGATAGAAGTTACCAGAGACGGGCCTAAAGTTCAAGCAGGTTATGTAAATAGCGGCCGTCAGAACGTCTCCGTCGGATGCTCCCGCGAGATGAATTCATTGTCCGGGAACCTGAGGCGCATGGTCTCTGCCTTTTCGGGCAGGCCGTCCACGAAGATGATCGGAACCTCGCGTCCCCACTTCGTGGACCGGATAGCATCGGCGACCTCTCGTCCGTGGGAGGGCAGTCGCCGCAGAGAGACGATGACAATGCACGGACGGGCTGCCTTCAGATCGCTCATCTCGAATTTACCGGTCCTGACCAGCCAGCCGGCTTCTCTCAGCCCGGAAGCCATCTCTTCTGCCTCAGCATCGTGCCAGTGGACCAGAAATAGCAGTCGGCGCGGAGCCGTTTCCGCCTTGTCAGATTCTTTTGTCATCTCAGTCGATCACGGCCAGGATATCGCCGGAATTGACGGTCTGCCCCTCCGAGACGCGGATCTCGGAGATTGTTCCGTCTTTTGGAGACTGGACCTCGTTCTGCATCTTCATCGCTTCGACAACCAGAATGCCCTGATGGGCGGCCACCGTGTCGCCCGCCTTGAGCATGATGCGGACCACCTTTCCGGGCATCGGCGCCATCAGGCTGGCGCGTCCCTGACTGCCCGCGCCGGCCGATCCGCCGGAGAACTTCTTCGGATCCCGGATGCCGAATTCGATCAGCTCGTCGTTGACCTCGATCTCGGCCCGCCCCGATGCCGATCGCCTCGGATAGCACCTGAAGACGCGGTTTTCGACCACCACCAGGAACAACCCCGGCTCTGGCTGGTAGAGTTCAGCTTCATGCGTCCGGCCGTCGATGGTCAGGCGGACAGCCCCGTCCGCCGCCTCGTACTCCGCCGCGATCGCGCGCCCATCGATTTCAAACTCAAGTTTCATTAATCAGTAAAAAGTAGAAAGTAGAAAGTAAAAAGCAGTTCGGTGCCAGAGTGATTTTGATGGAATAACTGCTTTAAATTTATCCTGTAAATCCTGTCAATCCTGTCGAAATTTTCAGAACTTCCGGCCCTCCGCCTTCCACCGGCTGAAAGTCGCCTTGTCGCGGGGAAGAGCGCGCGATGTCGACTGGCGGGCGAAGTCGGCGGCGGCCACGATCAGCGCCGCGATCGTCGCATCGTCGGTGTGATCCGGGTCCTGAATCGCTGCATTCTTTTCGAAGAAGCGGGCGATGTAGCCGGTGTCGATATCTCCGCGGCGGAATTCATCGTCATCGAAGACTGCCCTGAAGAAAGGGATCGTGGTTCTGATGCCTCCGACGTGATATTCGCCGAGCGCACGTTTCATGCGGGCGATGGCCTCATCGCGGGTCGAACCCCAGACGGCGAACTTCGAGATCATCGGATCGTAGAAGAGCGGCACCTCCCACCCTTCATAGACGCCCGAATCGTCGCGGACGCCGGGACCGGAGGGCGTCCGCAGGCGGGTGATCCGTCCGGGGGAGGGGAGGAAGTTTTTATCCGGGTCCTCGGCATAGATGCGGCATTCGATGGCCGAGCCGGTCCAGCGGATGTCCTCCTGCCTGAGCGTCAGCTTTTCGCCGGCCGCGACCATGATCTGTTCGCGCACCAGATCGACTCCGGTCACCATCTCGGTCACGGGGTGTTCGACCTGGAGCCGGGTGTTCATCTCGAGAAAATAGAAATTCCTCGAGGAATCGACCAGGAATTCGACGGTTCCGACGCTGTGATAACCGGCCGCTCGTGCGATTCCGACGGCCGCCTCGCCCATCCGGGCGCGGAGGTCCGGATCGTTGAAACTGGCCGGGCACTCCTCGATCACCTTCTGGTGGCGGCGCTGGACGGAGCATTCGCGCTCTCCCAGATGGATGCAGTTTCCGTATTTGTCGGCCAGCACCTGGATCTCGATGTGGCGCGGGCGCTCGATATACTTTTCGATATAGACCGACGGATCGCCGAAGGCGGAGCGCGCCTCATCCGAGGCCATCGAGAATGCCGGGCCGATCTCCTCGGCGGATCGAACGATCCGCATGCCCTTGCCGCCGCCGCCGGCCGATGCCTTGAGCATGACCGGATAGCCGACCTCGAGCGCCACACGCTGCGCGTGTCCGATGTCGGTCAGCGGTTCGGTCGTTCCGGGCACGATCGGCGCGCCGGCCTTCTCGGCCGCGACTCGCGCATTGGTCTTGTCTCCCATCAGCTCGATCGAGGCCGGGGACGGCCCGATGAAGGTCAGCCCCGCTTCCTCCACCGCGCGGGCGAACCACTCCCGCTCCGACAGAAAACCGTATCCCGGGTGAATCGCCTCCGCCCCGGATCGCTTCGCCGCGTCGATGATCTTCTCGCCGACCAGATAGCTCTCCGATGCCGGAGCAGGTCCGATGAAATATGCTTCATCCGCCAGCCTGACATGCAGCGCCTGCCGGTCGGCCTCGGAATAGACCGCGACTGGTGAGATCCCCAGATCGCGACACGCCCGAATCAGGCGTACCGCGATCTCTCCTCGATTGGCTATCAGTATCTTTCGAAACATTTCAGGGAATGATTGAACTGCCGGGATTCCTCGGATCGAAACGGACCGTCACGCTCGCGCCCGGGACATAGATCTGCCCGTTGCCCATCTGCTCGGGCCTCAGTTTCTGCGACGTCTCGTAGTCGACGTTGGCGATATTGTACCGGTAATAGACGGTCGTCTCTCCGGCCTCGTCCAGTTGCGAATCGAGTATCCTGCCTTCGGTGACGCGGCCGTAACTGGCCAGCCACGCAAGATACTCCGCGACCGGGTCACGTCCCGTAAAATAGTTGATCAGACGAGAGAGCCACCTGGGACGCATCTTATTTTCCTGCATCGATTGTGGGGCAACTCCTGTGAAAACGGCCTCAAGCGCGGGTGAAGAGTGCTCTTCCGACTTGAGGCCGCAACGAATTATAGCTGGACCGTTTGTCTACCTGCGGCCCTTCTCTGGAATGAGCGAGGTGTTTTGAGGGTCGCTCTCGGGATCTCTGTCGACGATCACTCCGTCGATCATGATGATGTCGTCCTCGGTGTCGAACTTCTGATCGGGACCGGCGGAGACCAGCTTGTAGTTCGAGAAGCTGATCGCGCTCCCTTTCGATGCGATCACGCCGACCGGCAGATAGCTGAAGTTCCTCTCCCAGTAATCCGACCTCGGCGAAGCCTCGGCATTGACCCTTCCCAGATCGGTCAGCTCCTGCGGGTAACTGCCGTATTCATTGTAGTATTTCTGCAGCGCGCGCTGATGCAGTTCGTACATCATCGCCCGGGTGGCAGCCTCGCGTTTCAAACGGCCGCGAGTGATCGTATTCGGAATCGAGCTGATCAGCGCGATCGAAAAGACGACGCACAGCGCGGTCGAGGCGATCATCGAGAACCTTGAGATCCTCAGCCCGCCGAAACCGGCCGGATTGTCCGCCGCCAGGCGCCCCGCCCGGCGCGCCAGCCAGATCCCGAAGGCCGTCACCGGCACCGCGCCCCACGACAGAATCGTCGCCAGACGGTAGGCGTCGTAATTGAATATTCGGTAGAAGGGAAGCCGCGGATCGCCCTGCAACAGGCTCTGCGTCAGCTTCGTCCCGTCGCCGAAGGCGTAGATCAGAAAAGCGCGCCCGACCTTCATGTCGTTGCTGAAGATCCACGCGGCCAGGAAGGTCACGACGACCACGGCCGCAATGCCGAATGCCGCGAATGCCGGCCCCATCTTCGGCATGACCACGTCCGGCGGAGCCAGCGGTTCGCCGACCTGGCGCGCTCCGCACGAGGCGCACTCCGGACCGGATATCTCTCTTTCCTGCCCACAGCACGGGCAGATCATCATGTTTGAATTTTGCGTCATATGATCAGTTGATTTAACTGCACTTCTCCTCAGGTTGTCTGATGATTGATCGTGATCGCGCCGGCTACCTGATCATCGAATCGGCCTCCAGATGCAGGCCTTCGGTAACCTTACCGATCTCGATCGATTTGCTTCGTTCTTCGATTTCACGGAGCTGCTTCCAGGTGTGATAAAGACGCTGGAAGAAGGTCCAGTAGGAGAGTACTGCCATCAGCCAGATGGTCGCCGGCATCTTGTTCAAAAGCGGATGCGACGACTCGGGCCAGACTGTCAAAGATCCGAGAATCAACAGAACTACCCGCTCCGGACGACGGAGAAATCCGACGTCACATTTCGGGATCAGTGATTCCGCTCGGGCGCTGGTGTAGCTGACCATGACCGATCCGATCAGTGCCGCACCGGTCAGTGCCGCGTAGAGTGTGCTGTGGTACTGCGTATCGCGTGAATAGAAAATTATGATTCCGAGAAAAACAACCATATCCGAAAGCCTGTCCAGACTCGAATCCAGAAAAGCCCCGAACTTGGTGACGCGACCTGTCAGCCTGGCCACTCGCCCGTCGAGCATGTCGAAAATGTTGGCAAAGATCATGACCAGTCCGGCATAGAAGAACTGGCCGTACCCGTAAAGCAGGGCCGCAAAGATGTTGATGCCCAGCCCGATCACCGAAAGAAGATTCGGATTCGGGTTGAGACGCGCAAGCTGTCGGACGATTCCGTTCAGAATGCGCTGGCTTGCTTCACCAATAATTCCGCCCAGCATGTTTCCGTCAGCTCTCTTGCAGACCCATCCGCCCTCTTCCCATCGATTCTCCCGCCGGATCACCGAAATCCAGTTTACTGAATCTTTTCAATGAAAAAAGGATTACAAGGGTCGAATCATACGTTGGGCCGTGTTGAGTGTCAAGAACCCGGCCGTAGAACCCGCCGATCGCTGATCGTCCGCCCCGCCGGTCCGGCCAATCCCGTTTGATACATATATTAATGGATACGATCGAAAACAAACGAGGGGAGACCTGGCCGCCGTTTTCTAATCTAACGGTGTGTGATTCGACTATTCAAGATGAGCAACCCTGGTGTATTATTCGAGCATCTGTGCCCTGAGAAACGTGAACCACGAGCCATCGGCTCGCCGAACGGGGCTGAAGAAGCTATGAAAGGGCTGTCATGACAACAAGACCCGCCAGACTGGTGCTCTGCACGATAATCGCTGTCGCAGTCAGCATGACCTGGACGATCGCACAGGACATCGGACATCTGGGAGTCGATTCCGATCCCATTCCGCTCAAACAGATCAAGCGTGTCAGAAAACCTGTCTTCAGGAACGCCAACCGCAATCTGCTGGCATCTTCCGCGGATCCGGGAAGCAGGGACATGAAGGCGGATGTGACGGAGATGGCCGGCTCGTCAGGCGCGAAGAACACGAAGTCGGGCCTGCCTGCTCCGGCGGCCGGGGCGATCTCCACCACCGTCGCGGTGGCGAAGCCGCCTTCGGCGATACCCGGCGGGGGAGCTCCGCCGACGGCGCTGCCGCTCTTCGATCAGCACGTGATCCGTGCCGAGGAGCTGATCGCCAAGGGCGACTCGCGAAATGCCGCGGAGTCCTTCCGGAAGGCGCTTTCAGTCCAGCCCGATTCGTCCGAGGCGCGGCTCGGCCTGGCCGACGCGCTCTATGAACTGAGGGATTACGCCGGCGCGGAGAGCGAATATCAGAAGGTCGGTGCGCAGGGCTCGGTCGCGGCGGAGGCCAGACGCGGGCGCGCCGATTCGCTCTATGAACTGAAACGCTATCTCGATGCGATCGAGGAGTACCGGGCGGCGATCAAGGCGGGCGCGCAGGACGCGGGCGTCTACAACAACCTCGCCAACGCGCTCTTCCAGAGCGGAACCCGCGAGAACCGCGAGCGTTCGATCGAGACCTACCGGGCGGCGATCGAAAAGGATCCGAACAATTCCGACGCCTGGGCCGGGCTGAGCAACTCGCTCCGCGTCCAGAAGCGGATGGAGGAGGCGAAACAGGCCGGCGACAAGGCGATCTCGCTCTCGCCCGATTCGGCCCTCGCGCACGCAGTGATGGGACGCATCTACGCCGATCAGCGCGACTTCGAGCGCGCCAACCAGGAGATAGAGCGGGCGGTGCAACTGGCGCCCAAGGCTGCTTTCACTTATGCCAACCTCGGCGGAATTCTCTTCCTGCAGGGCAGATACGACGAAGCGATCCGGGCATACGTCGCGGCGCAGTCATACGACCGCAACTGGGCCTTC
Organism: uncultured Acidobacteriota bacterium; assembly: GCA_937967285.1. GTDB lineage: Bacteria > Acidobacteriota > Blastocatellia > RBC074 > RBC074 > JADJXM01. Next base: position 2,438 of record CALBSU010000827.1, on the reverse strand, counting down.
CCGCGCAACAGTCTCGGCAATCTCTACAATCATATCAACCGGCCGCTCGAGGCTTCCGAAGAGTTCGCGATCGCTGCTAAACTCGAGCCGCGCAGCGCGACCATCTACAACAACCTCGGGACGGCGCTGATCAAGCTGAGAAAGTATGATGCGGCGGTCGAGAATCTGCAGCAGGCGATCAAGTACGATGATCGAAATCCGAACCCGCATTACCATCTGGGGATGGCGCTGGTCAATCTGGGGCGCAAGTCCGAGGCGGCCGATGCGTTCAAACGGGCGGCCGACATGGAGCCGGCCAATTCGACCTTCCAGAAATCGGCAGCCGACGCGCTGACGCTTGCCGGCCGCAAGCGAGAGGCCGAGGAGTACGCCAGTCGGGCGAAAGCGCTCGGCGGCGCATCCGACACCGGCAAAAAGAAGAAGAAGAACTGACCTCTCCGTCAACGGGGACATGAATAATTGATGAGCGACCTGATCGGGAAAATCGTCTGCGGATATCGCATCTTGAATGTGATCGGCGAAGGGGGTATGGGAAAGGTCTATCTCGCCGAAAGCGCGTTTCTGACCGAGTACAAGCAGCAGGTCGCCATCAAGACTTTGACGACCTACGCGACCAGCCAGCGCCAGTCGGAGGTATTGCGGGATCTCTTCGTCCGCGAGGCCAACATCCAGGTTCAGTTCAAGCATCCGCACATCGTCAGCGTGATCCAGTTTGCGGTCGAGGGGGACGAACAGTTCCTGATCCTCGAATACATGCCGGGCTATGATTTCCGCGGCCGGCGGATCACCAACGTCGCCGATGTGATCGCCAAGCAGACCGGGCCGATACCGTATCAGCGTGCGCTGAAGTGGTTCGTCCAGGCGCTGGATGCGATGCATTACGCGCACAATTTCCGGTATCGCTGGGAGGGCGAGGAGCGGGTCGGGATCGTCCATCGCGACATCAAGCCGGCCAATCTGCTGCTGCTCGACACCGATACGATCAAGGTCAGCGACTTCGGCATCGTCAAGGTTCAGCAGCGCAAGGGGACGGTGACCAAGCAGCTGACGCCGGGAACCAGCGCCTACATGGCGCCTGAAGCGATCCTCGGACCGCAGAATTTCGGACTCCATGATCTGGACGAGCGGTCGGACATCTATTCGCTCGGCGTGACGCTCTTCGAGATGCTGGCCGGGCGGATCCCGTTCAGCCCCGATCCGGATTCGAACCCGGATGTCTCGCTGCGGCGCAAGCACGTCAACGAGGAGCCGCCGCCTCCGTCGGCCATCTATCCCAACATTCCGCCCGAGGTCGACCGGCTGGTGCTCAAGGCGCTGGCCAAGCGCCCCGAGGAGCGCTACCAGAACGCCGACGAATTCAAGGCCGCGATCTTCGATCTCAACGCCACGCTCGAACTCGGGCTCAAGGACGCCGATACGGTTCGTTTCGCGACCAATGCGCTGGACGCTCCGACGGAAAGGGTCTTTTCGACCAACACTGCTGCCGGCGCCGGGATCTCGACAGGCACCGGCAGGCAGTTCGACCCGAATGCGACCAACGTCATGGGCGGACACGTGCTGACCGTGCCTCGCGAGACGGCGATGCCGGCCGGCAAGTCGTCATCGAAGCTGCCGCTCATTATCGGACTTCTCGTTATGCTCATCGCCGGCGGCATCGGAGGCTACCTCTATCTCAATCGCGGCAAGGGCGAGGCAGCCGGCGTGGCCATGACAGGAACTTCGACGGCGTCCGATCCGACGCCGATACCGCCGCCCCTCGGGATGCTCCTCATCCCCGAAGGCAGCTACATGAAAGGCCGCAACCTGACCGACGAAGAGAAGATCTTCAACCTCGAGGGGTTCGGCAAAGTCTTCACTTACGACTATCCGGCGCACGACGTCTCCGTCCGCAGCTTCTATCTCGACGAGACCGAGATCTCGAACCGCCAGTACGCCGAATTCGTGGCCGCCACCGGCCATCCGGCACCCGAGCACTGGGGAGGCAACACTCCGCCCGCCAACTCAGAAAACATGCCCGTCACTCACGTTGCCTACCAGGACGCGGTCGATTACTGCAACTGGCTGACGACCTCGCGCAACGACGGGATAATTTACCGGCTGCCGACCGAGGATGAATGGGAATATGCCGCCCGCGGCGCCAATGCCGGCAAGCCCGGCGGCAAGCTGAATCTTTATCCCTGGGGAGATGACTGGGAGCCCGGCCGCGCCAACACACGCGATTCGCGCCTCGAACATCCGCAGAACGTCGACTCCAACCGCACCGGAGCTTCTCCGTTCGGCGTTCTCAACCTCTCCGGCAACGTCTACGAGTGGACCGCGACCGATTTCACCCACTACCCCGGCGGCAATCAGGAGACTCCGCGCGGGAAGGGCTATGAGGGCACCTACCAGGTCGTCCGCGGCGGCTCGTTCGATTACCCCAAAGAGTTCGCCATGAC
>CALBSU010000826.1 GCA_937967285.1 uncultured Acidobacteriota bacterium | reverse complement strand
AAAATCGCTGTTCATCCAGAAGAGCGCCTGAGTTGCGACATTGGTCAACTGGCGTTTGCCGGACGGGGCGGTCGCATCGCCGAAATCGAAGAGGTTGAGCAGCGTCGGCAGGTTGGCCCGCCTGAGCGGCAGGTAGACGGTGCGCCGTGTCAACTCCTCCGGATTGAGGCTCAGCCGCTTGTTGTCGTTCTCTCCGTCGGTGCCGGTTCCCTGCTGGAGCGTGCCGCCCATCGTCAGATCGAGATCGCCGCTCAGGGCCAGAACGCCGTCGCGCATCTCCTCGACCGTCAGTCTCCGGCGGTTGAAACGAGACAGGAGCCTGTTTTCCGAATCCGCCGATTGTGCCTTGTCCGAGATCGCGCTCGACATACGGTAGGCGCTCGAAAGCATGATCATCCGGTGCATGGTCTTGACCGACCATCCGCTTTCGACGAATCTCGCGGCAAGATAATCGAGCAGTTCGGGATGTGTCGGACGTTCGCCCATTCTGCCGAAATTGTCCGGGGTTCGGACGATGCCCTCGCCGAAGTGCCACTGCCAGATCCGGTTGACCATCACCCTCGCTGTCAGCGGATGTTCGGGGCGGGTCAGCCATTCCGCCAGTTCGCGCCGGCCGCTGACAGACTTCACTTCCGGCATCGGCCCCACCTTCTCGGCAATGATCGCGGGCGCCGCGCGCGGCGCCGGCTCGCCCTCATTGTGATAATCGCCGCGAATGAAGACCTTCTGCTCGACCGGCTCGCCGTCCTCGACGGCGCAGGCCATCTCGGGCTCGGCGGGCGCCTTCTTCTTCAATGCCTCGAGGTCGTTCTTCAGTTTTTCCAGCCGCTTCCATTCGCTCAGCGTGAAGCGCTCTTTCTCATCACGACCGACGGAAAAAGCTCCCTTGCCGAAAAAGGTCTCGGCAAAGAACCTGTCCCTGCCGCCGTCGAAGACCGGCCGGTCCGGAAGTTCCCTGCCGTCTTTGAGCGCCGCCCGGTACTTCGCTCTCCACTCCGAAAGTGTCGCGTTCCAGCTCTCCAGTTGCGTCAGAAATCCTCGCTGATATTCCGTCGCGACTTTTTCGGCGGAGCCGCTTTCGGCGGCATTCCATTCAAGAAGGTGCTGTCGGATCTCAGAAGGATCGAGGTACGTGACCCACCTGACGAGCATTTCGGGATCGAGTCCGCCTCTCTGAGCAACGGCCTTCGCATCGGACTTCTCTTCACGAACGGTCCGCGCGGCCAGCATGTAACCGGCCAGCCGGTTGCCCTCACGGGCGATCAACCGGTCCTTCGCCGCATCGACGATCTCCGCCGTTTCGACCTGAATCGCCTTGACCTTAGCCTGATGCGCCTTGCGCACCGCAAGGTAGACGTCCCACTCTGCCTTCGGCACCAGCGGCTTGTTGAGCGACTGCGAGACGAAGGCCAGGGGATCGCTGAAACTGCGCGTGCTGGCGAAGATGCCGACCATCGAGTAATAGTCGCGCGTCAGGATCGGATCGAATTTATGGTTGTGGCACCTGGAGCAGGCAACGGTCATGCCCATGAACGCACGCGTCGTGACGTCGAGCTGCTCGTCATAGACATCGTAGAGCATCTTCTTCTTGTCCTGCTGTGCGATCGCCTTGGGACCGACGGCCAGAAACCCTGTCGCAATGATCCCCTGCCGGTTGACCTCGCCAGAGGCGGACAGCTGATCACCGGCGATCTGCTCGCGAACGAACCGGTCGTACGGCAGGTCCTTGTTGAAGGCCTCGATCACATAATCGCGATAGCGCCATGCGTTCGGATAGCGGTGGTCCTCATCATTGCCGGTCGAATCAGCGTAGCGGGCGACATCGAGCCAGTGCCGGCCCCATTTCTCTCCGTAGCGCGGAGAAGCCAGCAGCCGCTCGACCACCTTCGCGAACGCATCGCGCGAATCATCGGCGAGGAAGTCAGCGATCTCACTGACCGTCGGAGGAAGGCCCGTCAGATCCAAGGTCGCCCGGCGCAGCAGCGTCAGCTTGTCAGCTTCCGCCGCGGGAGTCAGCCCCTCTTCCTCCAGCTTCTTGAGAATGAAGGCATCGACGGGGCTGCGAACCCATTCCGCATTGCCGACCGCGGGCGGTCTGGCGTCCCTGACCGGCTGGAATGCCCAGAAACTTCTCTCTTCTTCAGTGAATGTTCTGGCGGAGGATTTGATCTTCGGCGCTTCAGCGGCGACAACCGGAGCGGCGTTCGGCCACGGAGCTCCCATTCTGACCCACGCCGCCAGATCCGACAGCTCGCCGTCGCTCAGCCTGCCCGTCGGCGGCATCTTCAGTTTTTCCTGATAGCCGACAACCTTGAGCAGTCGGCTGTTTTCGGGATCCGCGGCATCGATCAGAGAGCCGCTCTCGCCGCCCTGACTGAATCCGGCGGCCGTCGTCAGGTCCAGCCCCGCCGTCCTGACATCCGGGTTATGACAGCCCGAGCAGTGGTTCATCAGCACCGGTCGAACCTTCTTCTCGAAAAATTCCGCCTGTTCCGGAGACGCTCCGCCCTGCTGCCCCCAGGCTCCCGGCACGATCGCTGTCGCGGCCCCGAGGAAAACCGATAAGCCTATTAGCTTCAACAATTGGCGATAAAAAGCCATCTTCTGCTCTCCGATTATGTATTAATTATGATACAGGCGGATAACCTCTTCGTTTATAACTTTACGTGTCCTGTTGGTCAAGCTGGCGATTATCCCCTCCCGACAATCGAAAAGTTATCCGGATTGCCAATAAGTTGAGAGAATATCGACACTTTTGCGTTCTAATGTTGTAATGCCCTTTTGCATTTGTGACAGGAAGAAGGAGTAGACAGATGATTCGATACCGCAATATCCCGTTCCTGACCGTCGTCTTGACGGTCCTGGTGGTCGCGACGACCGCCCAGGCCCAGTCGCCGGGCAGGATCCTCAAACAATCGATCAAGGCGCTCGGCGGCGAGAAGGCGATCAAGAAGATCAATTCGTGGCAGGCACGGGGCAAGATCACCGACCTCGAGAGCGGCGAGGGCGGCGCCTGGAATGCCTCTGCGATGAAGCCGGATCTCTACAATCTGGAGTTCGACATCCGCGGGCTCGAGTTCGGATTCGGCTTCAACGGAAAATCCGGATGGCAGCGCGATTCGCGCGACGGACTGAGAACCATGACAGGAGATCTGAGCCGCGACTTCCAGGCCGAAGCCGCGTGGCGGAATCATCGCTGGCTCAACGCCTCGCGCGAGAAGACGAAGGTCGTCTTCGACCGCAGGACCGAGATCAACGGCAAGGCGGTCAACGTCCTCGCCTTCACGACATCGAGAAACGTCAGGTCTCTCGTCTACTTCGACGCCGCCTCCGGACTTCCTCTGCGCGAGGAGATCCCCGCCGGACAGGCCGTCAAGATCCTCGATTACGCAGACTACAAGCCGGTCAACGGAATCATGGAGCCGCACTCGATTACGCTCGAGACTGAAGGACAGAAACTTCAGATCAGGATCGACGAGGTCATCCATAATCCGACGATCGCCAGGGATACATTCGAGTTCCCCAGGCTTTCGACAGAACCTCTGCCGGATATCGCTGATCTGCTGCAGCAGGTCAAGGCCAATGAGGACGAGGTGGATCGCGTGCTCGAACAGTACACCTTCAGCGAGACGATCACCCGGCGCAAGATCGATTCGAAGGGCGTAGTGACCGAGAAGGAATCGGAAGAATTTGAACTGACCTTCTACAAGGGAAACCGGATCCGGAGGCTCACCTCGAAGAACGGCAAGCCGCTCTCCGCTTCAGACGAAGCCGATGAAACCAGAAAGATCGAGAAGCGGATCCGCGAGATCGAGAAGAAAGAGGCTGAGAAGGAGCGGAAGGCCGCCCGTGAACGCGAAGTGGCTCAGCAGACGACCGGCAACCCGGATCCCGAGCGCGGCCAGCGCATCTCGATCGCCGACGTGCTGCGCGCATCGAACCTGGTCAATCCGCGGCGCGAAAGGTTCAGGGGTCGGGAGGTCATCGTCTTCGACTTCGAGCCGCTGCCCGGCTACAAGCCGCAGAAAGATTACGAGAAGTTCTTCGGCAAGACTGCCGGGGCGATCTGGGTCGACGCCGCCGACAAACAGGTCGCCAGAGTCGAAGCCCGGCTGATCGACTCGTACAAGGTGGCCGGCGGCCTGCTCGCATCGCTCAAGCAGGGCGCGACATTCGTCCTCGAACAGGCCCGCATCAACGACGAGATCTGGCTGCCGACACGGGCCGACATCAACCTCAACGTGAGAGTCCTGCTGGTCAAGGGCATCAGCGTCAACCAGACCATCAGTTATGGCGACTACAAACGCTTCAATGTGGATGCTGAAAAGGAGAAGCTGAAATCGCCGGTGCCCGGCGAGGATGGAACTACGCACTGATCCGCGGAATGTGAGGGATCATAACTGAACGGGATTGACCGGATGGTCAATCCCGTTCTTTTTTATCAGGACTGAAAATGATCGGCATTGATCTGAATGAAATGCTGCCATTTCTCGGGGACGTCCTCATCGCGGAAGATCGCCTCGACCGGGCAGGCCGGCTGGCAGGCTCCGCAGTCGATGCACTCATCGGGATTGATATAGAGCATCTCCGAGGCCTCGTATTCGTCCTCGTCCTTCCTGGGGTGAATGCAGTCGACCGGACAAACGTCGACGCACGCCGTATCCTTGGTGCCGATGCACGGCTCAGTTATCACATAAACAGCCATTCTCTCGTTCTCCTTCCTCGAAAAGCTCGGGTGAAATTGAATTATTCTGATGATAAGTCAGGTACCAAATAGATGGCTATTGTACAAGTTAAACGCCTTATTGCAAGCGATCAGGCGGCTTTGATGCCGCTGAGCAATAAAACGACAAGAATGGGCAAGATCGCGCAAGACGGAGCGGGGCCGCGGCGTTAGTCTGGCATCAGTCGGCGCATGGTGTGACCGGCTGTGTTTTCAGAAAAGGAGTCATAAATATGATAGAGAAAGGCGCACCGATAGCCGAGCCCAGGGGGAAACTCGGCGTCCTGCTGGTCGGCATGGGCGCGGTCACGACCACTTTCATCGCCGGAGTCGAGGCGATCCGCAAGGGGATAGCCAGTCCGATCGGTAGTCTGACGCAGATGGGCACCATCCGTCTGGGCAAGCGCACCGAGGGGCGCTCCCCGCTGATCAGGGAATTCGTCCCGCTGGCCGACCTCAAGGACCTCGTTTTCGGCACCTGGGATATCTTCGAGGAGAACGCTTACGATGCCGCGCTCAACGCGGGAGTGCTCGAAAAGGAGCTGCTCGTCCAGATCAAGCCGCAGATGTCGAAGATCAAGCCGATGCCCGCCGTCTTCGACCAGGAATATGTCAAGCGCCTCTCCGGCACGCACATCAAGAAGGGCAAGACCAAGATGGATCTCGCCCGCCAGCTGATGGACGATATCGCGGAGTTCAAGAAGAAGAACCGGTGCTCGCGGATGGTCATGGTCTGGTGCGCCTCGACTGAGGTCTTCACCAAACTCCATCCGGTCCACAAGACGATCGAATCTTTCGAGAAGGCGATGCGCGAGAATCACAAGGCCATCTCGCCTTCGATGATCTACGCCTACGCCGCGCTCAAGTCGGGAGTCGGCTTCGCCAACGGCGCGCCCAACCTGACGGTCGATGTGCCGGCGCTGATCGAACTGGCTGAAAAGGAGAATCTGCCGATCTGCGGTAAGGACTTCAAGACCGGCCAGACGCTGATGAAGACCATCGTCGCGCCGGGCCTCAAGGCGCGCCTGCTCGGCCTTCACGGCTGGTTCTCGACCAACATCCTCGGCAACCGCGACGGCGAGGTGCTCGAGGACCCGGGGTCGTTCAAGACCAAGGAGGAGTCGAAGCTCTCGGTGCTCGAATACATCCTCCAGCCGCACGTCTACCCCGAGCTCTACAGCGATTTCTCGCATCTCGTCAGGATCAACTACTATCCGCCGCGTGGAGACAACAAGGAGGGCTGGGACAACATCGACATCTTCGGCTGGCTCGGTTATCCGATGCAGATCAAGATCGACTTCCTGTGTCGCGACTCGATCCTCGCCGCCCCGATCGTCCTCGACCTGGCGCTCTTTATGGACCTGGCGCAGAGGTCCGGTATGCGCGGGATTCAGGAGTGGCTCTCGTTCTACTTCAAGAGCCCGCAGTGCGCGGCCGATCTCTACCCGGAACATGATCTGTTCATTCAGCTCATGAAGCTGAAGAACACACTCCGTCACCTGCGCGGCGAGGAGCTGATCACGCACCTCGGACTGGAATATTACGACTAAAGGCTCCGCCTCCGTCCCGCCGCGGTCGCGCTGGTTTGCCTCGACCGGCTAGCCAGTGACCTGATCTCCTGTTGTGTTCGCAACAGCGGCGGGACGGTGACGGAAATCGAGACCGCGCGACTGCCTACAGCAGCGGACGGTCCTGTTCGGTGTAGCGTTTGAGTTTCATATTGAGCGTCTGCACTCTCAGTCCGAGCAGTTTCGAGGCGCGGGTCTGGCTGCCGCCGGTCTGGGCCAGCGCGGTAGAGATGAGCTGGCGCTCGAAATCATCGACGATTGACGGCAGATCTATTCCCGCCGGCGGTATCGACTGAAGCCGCGCGAATCGGATTCTCGACGGCAGGGCCTGTTCGTCGATCTGCTTCGGCGGCAGGGATTCGATGGCGCTCGCGATCACCGTCTCGAGTTCGTCGATATTGCCCGGCCAGTTGTAGTCCACGAGCGCGGTCAGCGCTTCCCTGCTGATCTCGTGCGGACCGCGGCCGAGACGTTGCGAGATTCTCGCCGTCAGGTGACGGACCAGATACTGAATGTCCTCGTTCCGCTCGCGCAGCGGCTTGAGCGAGAAACTGAAAGGCTTGAGCATCTCGACCAGCCCGTAAGCGATTCGATTCTCCGCCGATCGCTCTCCGGGGTTTATCGCCGAGGCGAAGACCAGCCGCTGTGAGTTCGGCCGCCCGCCCGGCTGCCGCCAACGCTGCTCCTCGAGATGAACGGCGAACCGCTGCTGAAGCAGTGCCGGCAGGCTGGTCAGTTCGTTGATGTAGATCGTTCCTTCCTTGACCGTTTCGATCATCCCCTGCGGTCCGAAGAGCAGACTGTCGAGCGCCTCAGGCCCGAGACCGTGCGCGTTGACGGCGAAGAACGGGCTGCCCCAATGCTCCCCCGCCTGATGAAGGATGCGGGCGACCTGCTCCTGCCTCAAACCTCGCTCTCCGATCAGCAGTACCGGCTGCGAATGCGTCGCCTGGACTCCGATGAACTCCTTCAGATCGTTGATATGGGAACTGATCCCGACGAACGATTCGAACTGATCGTAGGACAATTCCCTTCTGCCGTTGATCAGCGTCAATGAAGGACGCGTCGTCTGTACACTTCTGTTTGCCTGTTCTCCCGCCATCATTCAGTTCCCTCCCTCTCTGATTTCTTCACGAATGCCACTTTTCACACTGACAGAGCGAGTTTCCACTAATGTGAAGTAAATGTCTTCAAAGTCCCGTAAATTGGGGTAAAACATGTAAACAAACTGTAAACAGCCTCTTGATCGAGGCTCAGGACCGTGCTTAGATCGTTCCCTGTGCGGAAGCAATAATTGCGGGCGGGCTATGAAACGACTGACTGAGTTCCTGAAACAGAACATGCTCTGGGTTGGACTGGTGGCGGTGACGATACCGCTGGCGGCTCACCTCTGGCTGCAGTATCAGTCCTTGAGCACCCTGCAGGCGACGATGCCGCATGCCCGCAGAGCCTACATGCGGAAGTACCTCTCGCTGGTCATCGACAAGGTCATCTCGAGTTACGAGACCCAGGCCGATGCGGCATTGAACCTGCCGGCGAAGGCCTTCAACCACACGTACCCCAATCCGAATTACACGCCTTCATCGGCCATCGACCTGCGACTGGTCTACGATCACTTCACGAAGCACCAGTTCCGCGGCGCAAGGCTCCTCTTCGCCGGCGTGATCAGCGGCCCGCAGGATCCGACCTATGTCACGGTTCGTTTCTTCGACCCGATCGCCTGCACGTTCAAATACCGGCCGACGATGGAGGAACGCGGGGCGGCCCATTCGGCATCCGCCAACTGGATGGCCATGATCATGGTCGAATCGAAACCGACGCAGAGATCGCTCAAGCTGTCGGTCGACGAACGTGACCCGGCCAACCGGATCATCGTCAAACCGATCGTCAACGAGAAAGGCAACGTGGTCGGGGTGGCCGGAATGTTCATCAGGGACGATGTCTTCGTGAAGGATTACATCGAGCCCGCAATCCGGGGCTCGCTGGCGGGCAGCTTCCCGGAAGAGTACCGCGACGTCATCGTGACGCTGATCAACAGCGAGGAGAAGCTGCTCTACTCGAACCGCAAATTCGAGGGCAAGGCGTTCGATGTCGGCTGGCCTTTTCCATTCATCTACACCGACTGGTTTCTCGGGATCAGGATGCAGAAGATGACCGAGGAACAGTGGAGCCAGCGGTACTTCCTGACCAATCTGACATTTTCGATCTTCACGGCCCTGGTCCTGATCGGCGGCATCGTGCTGGCACTGCGCACCGCCTCGAGGTCGATGAAGCTCTCGCAGATGAAGGCTGATTTCGTTTCGAACGTATCGCACGAGCTGAGGACTCCGCTCGCCTCGATCCGCGTCTTCGGCGAGTTTCTCAAACTGGGCAGGGTGCGCGACCCGAACAAGATCCACGAATACGGCGAGTATATCGAGACCGAAAGCCGCCGGCTGACGCAGCTCATCAACAATATCCTCGACTTCTCGAAGATCGAATCCGGGCAGAAGACCTATGAGTTCGAGGAGTCCGACATCGAGCAGGTCGTAACGGACACGCTCAAGACCTTCGAGATCATGTTCGAACAGAACGGCTTCAGCATTCAGCTCGAGAAACCTGCCCGGCATCTGCCCCCGGTCGTGATCGATTCGAACGCGATAGCGCAGGCGTTCATCAACCTGCTCGACAACGCCGTCAAATATTCCGGCGAGGCGCGGGTGATCAACGTCAGGCTCAGCCATGCCGGAAAATTCGTGACCGTTTCGGTTCGCGATCACGGCATCGGGATCGCGAAGGAAGAGATCGAGAAGGTCTTCGAAAAGTTCTATCGCGTCGGCAACAACCTCGTTCACGACGTCAAGGGCAGCGGCCTCGGCCTGTCGATCGTCAAACATATCGTCGAAGCTCATAACGGCACGGTGACGATCGAAAGCGAGCCCGGAAACGGCACCACCTTTTCGATCCACCTGCCATGCGTCGACGATCAGAGTTATTATTCGCGCACCAGCGCTGCGGACAAGAACGGGCCGCTTCTCGGTCGCGATCTTCAGCTCGGAGAAAAACCCTGAACCAGACGCTCTCTTTTTCAGACGTGACAGGACTTGAACCTATGACGGGAAAAGTATTGATAGTGGAAGATGATCAGGCGATGGCAGTCGCTCTGCGAGACGGCTTCGAATACGAGGGCTACACCGTCCAGGTGGCTCGCGACGGCGCCGATGGATTGAAGGTCGCCAGCGAAAAGGACCTCGATCTGATCATTCTGGACGTCATGCTGCCGCGGATGAGCGGGCTCGACGTCTGCAAGAACCTGCGCAGCGCGGGAAAAGCCACGCCGATCATCATGCTCACCGCCCGAGGCCAGGAGATCGACAAGGTTCTCGGACTCAAGATCGGCGCCGATGACTACGTCACCAAGCCATTCAGCTTCATGGAGCTCATGGCGCGCGTCGAAGCCATCATGCGCCGGACCAGCAGAAAGGTCGAGACCGCGGAGGATTTCCAGTTCGGCGATTTCGAGGTCAACTTCAGAAGGTTCGAGGTGACTCGCGGCGGCGACCCGGTCGAGATGTCGCCGCGCGAGTTCAACATCCTGAAATATTTCATCGAGCATCGCGGCGAAGTCGTGACCCGCGATCAGCTGCTCGACGCCGTCTGGGGATACGGCAGCTTTCCACTGACCCGCACCGTCGACATGCACATCGCCAAGCTGCGCCACAAGATCGAGGACATCCCCGGAGACCCGAAGCACATCATCACGGTTCACAGAGTCGGATATAAGTTCGTGGTGTGATTCGTCCTCAGTAACTCAACCCGAATCCGAATTTGAAGAGCGGCGAGTAGTTCGCGTCTCCGACATTGATCGGCAACTGCGCGACCGACTGCGGCCAGCTGTGCGGCAGTTTGCCGGTCGGCTTGTAATCGCCGAAGAGCACGTCCGCCACTCCCTGTCCTTCGGTGCCCGGAAGCCATGCGGCGATGAAAGCGTCCGACTTGAGCAGCACCGGTTCGATGATCATCGGACGTCCCGAGATCAGGATGACGACGACCGGAATCCCCGCTTTCTTCATATTGTTGACGGCGGCGATGTCCTCGACGCTCAGCGAAAGATCGGTTCTGTCGCCGAACATCTCCGCATAAGGGGTTTCACCGATGACGACGATGCCGACGTCGGCTCCGTCAGCCCCTGTCCCGTCCTTCGAGAAGGTGACTTTCGTCGTCTTCGAGACGGCGCCCTGGATGGCCTTGAGAATGGTCGTGCCTCCGGTGGTCACCTCGCCGCTCTTGCCCTGCCAGTCGATCGTCCATCCGCCGCACTGATTGCCGATGTCATCGGCGTTCGAGCCTCCGAC
>CALBSU010000825.1 GCA_937967285.1 uncultured Acidobacteriota bacterium | reverse complement strand
CGTGACGCGCCCCCGTCCGCGGGTGATGACGGCGTGGCTGTCGATGATCTCATCGAGCGGGTCGCCCGCAACCATCCGGACATCGCCCGCTCGCTCGAGCATTTCGACGGCGTCGGGGTGTATCGATTCAAGCAGCAGTATCTTCAATGTTTGCTCGCAGGTTGCCGGATGCGGCACGTCCAAGGTTTTCACCGGTTAAGCCGATTTGTTATACTTTTATCGCTCCGGGGAAGTAAGAGGTAAAGTGGTTTGAAATTCAGAAAGCACATCATCGTTTTCGCCGCACTGGGAATGCTGATTGCATTTTTCAACGATTCAGCGGCGCAGTCGGTCAGGCCCAGGAAAGTCGGTTCCACGCCGAAGCCGGAAACCTCCAGCAGGAAATCAGTCAGGCCGAAAGCTCTGACGGCCAGGGACCATCGCGCGGCGGAGCAGCGACTCGCCGATCTGGGTTACTGGACCGGCCCGGTCGACGGCAGATGGGACGCGACGTCCCGCTTCGCGCTGGTTGCCTTCCAGAAGGTCGAGGGGCTCAAGCGGACGGGCAGTCTGAGCCGCGCCGATTACGATCGCCTGATGCTGGCCGATCGCCCGACACCGCACGAAACCGGCCCGGCACATGTCGAGGTCGACCTTGAACGACAGGTTCTGTATCTGGTTGATGACGCCGGAACCGTGACGCATATCCTGCCCGTCTCGACCGGCAGCGGAAAGCTCTTCACTTCGCAGGGCGTGACCCGCGAGGCCAGAACATGGCCCGGACGCTACAAGATCCGACAGAAGATCGCCGGATGGAAGAAGAGCCCGCTCGGCCGGATGTATTATCCCAACTATTTCATGTGGGGCACTGCGATTCACGGCTATCCTTCCGTCCCGACCAGACCGGCCAGCCACGGATGCGTCAGGATTCCGATGTTTGCAGCCAGGCCCTTCAGCCGGATGGTCCAGGTCGGCATGGACGTCATAATCCACCGCAACGGCGTGACCATTCCCAACGCGCAGATCGCCGACGACGGCAATTGAGACCTCGTCACCGGTTGAAGATGGTTCTGATCTCTCCCGCCCCGACCCCGGCATAGCGAAGAATGATGCCGTCGCGTCCGACCGCCCAACCGTCATTTCCCCGAAAATGCACGCCGCGCAGCGGAGTGGTCGTCCCGCTCAGATCCCGGATCCAGGTCTTTCCGCTGTCATTGGTTTTGATGACGATGCCGTTGAGTCCGACGGCGCAGGCCTGCCTTCGGCTGACCGCTTTGATCCCGAGCAGCGTGCTCGGCACGCCGCTGATCTGGACTACCCAGTCTTCGCCCCCGTTCTTCGTTCGCAGCAGAACTCCGTCCTCGCCCGCAGCCCATCCGTTATCGGGATCGGCGAAAGAGATCCCGTAGAGCCATTTTCTCGTACCGCTCTCCTGTCGCCGCCAGGTTGCGCCGCCGTCCGAGGTGTGAAGGACCGTCCCGGCTTCGCCTGAGATCCATCCCGTTCTGTCATCGACGAAAGTGACCGCTTCCAGCCACAGCTGTGTGCCGGAATCCTGCCTGACCCAGTTCCGGCCTCCGTCTCCGGTGTGGAGGATCGTTCCCGCTTCTCCCGCGATCCAGCCCTCGAGCGGGCTGGTGAAGCAGATGCCGTATAAATTGAGTTCTGTTCCGGACTCAATCCGCTTCCAGGTCTCGCCGCCGTCCGTCGTCTGGATGATCGTTCCCCGTTCGCCGGCGATCCATCCCGTCGACGGATCGATGAACTGGACGGCCCGGAATCCGGTCGATTCTCCGGTTTTGATCTGATTCCAGTTTCTGCCGCCGTCGGATGTCTTCATTGCCGTGCCGTTGCCGCCGACCGCCCAGCCGATCGAATCGTCGATGAAGCTGACGCCGTTGAGCGTCTCCTTGACGCCCTCGATCTGTGATGTCCACTCCTCGCCGCCGTCGTCCGTGACATAGATCAGCCCGCCCTCGCCGGCGGCCCAGCCCACCTTGTCATCCGCAAACCAGAGCGCGCTCAGCGTCTGCGCCGTGTTGGTTATCTGCGCGCTCCATGTCTCTCCGCCGTCACTGGTCTGCAACAGGGTGCCGTCGGCGCCGGCGACCCAGCCTTTCGTCTCGTTGATGAATGACGCGACCAGAAGCTGGCTCGACGAATTGCTCTGCTGAGCCTGCCACGTCGCGCCGTTGTCGCGGCTGACCAGAATGGCCCCGGATGCTCCGACGGCCCAGAACCTGCCGCTCGGCAGTGCGATGATGTCCGTCAGATTGCGCTGTGGGATGGCCGGCGATCCGTCCAACCGATCCGCCTTCTCGATCTGCTGCCATTTCTCGCCCCCGTCCGATGTCACCAGCAGGGTCCCGTCGGTCCCGACGACCGCGCCGTGAGCGGAATCCGAGAAGGCGATCGAGTTGAGATGCTTGCGGGTCCGCGAGTTGAGCTCCTTCCAGGTCTCGCCTCCGTCGATCGTCTTCAGAATCGTGCCTTCGATGCCGCACGCCCATCCCGTCTGCCCGTCAGCGAACCAGACCGAGAAGAGATGCCGGCTGGTTCCGCTCTTCATGACGCGCCACGATTCTCCGCGGTCGTCGGTCTGAATGATCGTCCCCCGCGCACCGACTGCCCAACCCGATCTCTCCCGCACCGCCAGTCCGTAAAGCGGTGTGATCACTGGGCTGCGCGCCGATCTCCACTTCTGACCGCGATCGTCGGTCAGCAGAATCGCCCCGTCCCTTCCCACCGCCACGCCGTTTTTGTCGTCGAAGAATGCCAGGGCATACAACGGATTGCCCTGCGGACGCGGATTCTGCCACCGCCACCAGCCGCGCGGCGTATCCGCCATCGCGATGACCGCGATCAATACTGTCGCTATCGCCGTTCCGATTCTTCTCAGATTCATAATTTTCACGCTGTCGACCTGACCTGCCCTTCATCATATTGATCATTGAACCGGCGTGCAAATATTCGCGCGAACTCTCCGTCTGGGATGCCTGCACCATTTGGGTTCTATATGGTGTCCTTAACTACACCGATTGGTGTCCATCGCATCATTAATATAGCTCTGATCGGTGAGGTTGAATGCTTGAGGTGGCACGTAACTGTTTTAAATGTAATGGTTTATGAGTAGTTGGGGCGGGCTGTCGAACTCCGGCACGGTAATTGATATTCATATTGGCGAAATCATCCGGTAAATGCAGAACGGATGATTCGAGAACATCGCGGCTGACCATACAGAAGGAAGCTGCTCAAGGAGGAAAAGATGAAAAATCGAATTTTCAATAATGTGATGGCGATGTTGCTGACATTCGGCTTGCTCTTCGTGGCAGCGGCTCCGAGCGCGATGGCGGACGGTAAAAAGAAGAATCGTCGAAACGTCTACTCAAGCAATTATTACGATGACGGTCGATATGATCGCAACCAGCGCCGCAACGTCAACCGTTACGACCGGTACGATGATGACGATTACTACTACGATCGTTATCGCGATCGTGAAGACACCACCGGCAAGGCGCTCAAGCGGACCGGTATCGGCGCCGGCATCGGCGCTGTCGGCGGCGCTGTCATCGGCGGAAAGAAGGGGGCTCTGATCGGCGCGGGCATCGGCGCGGCGGGCGGTTACATCTACCATCGGAGCAAGGTCAATCGCGATCGCAATCGCAGATTCCCCTGGTAACGGGTTACTTCATTAAATCAGTTCGTTCCTGTAAGGGCGGTGGAGAGTTCCATCGCCCTTTTTTCCGTCGCGGAACAGATCGAACCGCCGGAAGATCATCCTGCCGGCTTGATATTCGAGCGAATGCGGATTTGGGCATACAGCCATGCGTAATTGTGCCCAGATTTTGAGCGAAAGCCCGCAAATCCCGTGCAATTAACTGGATTTATCCCCCGGCACATTTATTGCCGTGAATAAATGCAGTCCCTGACTGATTCCATCGTTGAGTGTTCGATCAATTGAAAGCACCGTATCAGACATGCGGAGAAAGGCACTCCAATGACTACTGGAAGAGATGAGATCGAAGAAGGGGAGAACATCTGCGCAAACCCGGCGTGCGACTGCCCGATCCCGGCAGGCGGTGAATTTTGCGGCGACTACTGCAGATCAACCGCTCTCGAGCCACCTGCGGAGTACGCCGCCGAGCGTTACCAGGAACATGGCGCCGGATGCGGCTGCGGACACGCCGAATGTCAGATGTGAGCGTCGAGGCGCCAGGAACGGAACAGGTGATGTCCATGAACGATTTGAAGTGCGGGAAGACAGGACCGATGAATCGCTCAGAGAATACAGCCATGCGGGTGTAGAATACGTCGGTGACGATGTCGTCGACGATTGTTTTGTCACCGCCAGCGGTCCCGGGGCGGCAAGGGAGTTC
>CALBSU010000824.1 GCA_937967285.1 uncultured Acidobacteriota bacterium | reverse complement strand
GATCGACGGAGATCCTGAGGCGGAGGTCGTACCAGGCGCCCCAGTTGAGATCTTCCGGGATGTCTCCGAATTTCGATCGAGTGTCATCGATGGCGCGACGCGAGATGAGGACGAGCGAGCCGAAGTCGAATGTATCGCGGATGCTGCCGGTCTGGTAATCGATGAGCGGATGATCGGCGGTTTGATCTCCGCCGATGTCGCGGAAGTCGGAATAGACGATGCCGGCGGCGGAGTCTTCGGCGACCTGGAGCATTCGTTCGAGCATTCGCGATCCCGGGAGGACTTCCCCGCCCGGAAGGCAGAGGAGGATGTAATCGCCGCGGGCTCTGTCGAGGGCCTGGCCGAGTGCCCGTCCGGTCAGGAACGATCCGGCGGGAATGTCAGCCTGAGGGCCGATCGAGATGATCCCGTCGACGAGCGGGTGAGAATCTATCCGGCCGTCGAGAGGCACGGCGCCGGGAAAAGCGGTTTTGAGAAGTGTAATTTTCGCCATAGTTTGACTTGCCCGGGAAGTCTGGCTATGCTGACTCCCGATTTAATCCTGACAATAATCAATGCAGACCGAATAAGAGCACGGGTAGTACCTGGATATGATCGACTTTGAGCAGGTGCGCCGACAACTGAACGAACGGCTCGATCCGCTGGAATCGCTCGTGATCGGACCGGAGCATCGCAAGCAGGCGGCGGTGGCGCTGATCCTCCGCGAAACGCAGGATGATGCGTCGGTGCTGATCATCAAGCGGGCTGAGCGGGAAGGAGACCCGTGGTCGGGACACCTTGCACTGCCCGGCGGCAGGGCCCAGCCGGAAGATCCGGACCTGCTGGCCACGGCCGCGCGTGAAACATTCGAGGAGATCGGTCTCGATCTGCTGTGCGGCCCCGGGAGCAATTTTCTGGGCAAGCTGCCGATACTCAACCCGCGAAATCCCGGGCTTCCCGAAACAGAGATTACGCCTTTCGTCGCGCTGGCGCCGCCTGCCGTGACGCTGCGCATCAATCATGAAGTAGCCGACGCTTTCTGGGTCTCTGTCGGCAACCTGAAAAGAGAAGGCCTGTCGGAGACCTGGTCGATGAGGTTCGGAGAGATCATCAGGAAATGGCCGGCGTATCCGTCGGAGGGCGGCCCGATCTGGGGAATCACCGAACGCATTCTGACAAACTTTCTCTCACTGATCGACTGACGATCGAATCGATCAACAACCATATACCACAATGACTGAGCAAAAATCATCCGCTGAAGCTCCGCATCTCGTCAGGCATTTCAGTACGTTGCAGGCGACGGCCCTCAACATGTCCAACATGATCGGGATCGGCCCGTTCATCACGATCCCGCTGCTGATGTCCGCGCTCGGCGGTCCGCAGTCGATGCTCGGCTGGCTGGTCGCGGTGCTGATCGTCATTCCCGACGGGATGGTCTGGAGCGAACTCGGGGCGGCGCTGCCGGGCTCCGGCGGCAGCTACATCTACCTGCGCGAGGGATTCGGAAGCCGGACCTTCGGCCGGCTGATGGCATTCCTCTTCATCTGGCAGTTCATTCTGAGCGGCCCGCTCGAGATCGCCTCAGGTTATATCGGCTTCGCGTCCTATCTCGGCTATCTGTGGAAGGACATGCCGTCCTATGGTCCGAAGCTCATCGTGATCGCGGTCGGGCTGCTCAATATCGCGCTGCTCTACCGGCAGATAAAGCACGTCGGCCGGATCACGGTCAGTCTCTGGATCGGAACTCTGCTGACGACCGGGCTGGTTATCATGACCGGATTCCTCCATTTCAATCCTGACATCGCCTTCGATTTCCCGCCGGATGCATTCAAGTTCTCGACCGGATTCCTGTTCGGACTGGGCGCCGCGTCGCGCGTCGGAGTCTACGATTACCTCGGATACTATGACATCTGTTACATCGGAGATGAGGTCAAAAATCCCGGCCGGACAATTCCCCGTTCTATCATCATCAGCGTCATCGCCGTCGCGCTGATCTATTTCTCGATCAATCTCTCGATCATCGGCGTCATCTCGTGGCGCGAGTTCGTGCCCTACGATCCGGCCAAACCGGCCTCGAACTTCATCGTTTCGCTGATGATGGAGAAGGTCTACGGCAGGCCGATAGCGATCGTCGTGACGATCATGATCCTCTGGACGGCGTTCGGATCGGTCTTCGCCCTGCTGCTGGGATATTCGCGAATCCCGTATGCCGCGGCACGGGACGGATACTTCTTCAGGATCTTCGGACGGCTTCACCCGAAACATAATTTCCCGAACTTCTCGCTGCTGATCATCGGGGTGATCTCGATCCTCTGCAGTTTTCTCTCTCTCGGGATGGTGATCGACGTGCTGATCGCGACACGGATCATCGTCCAGTTCATCGGACAGATCGTCGCCGTTTCGCTGCTCAGGAAGAACAGGCCGGATCTCGAGCGACCGTACCGGATGTGGCTCTATCCGATACCGAGCCTCATCGCACTGGTCGGATGGATCTTCATCTTCCGAACCTCGGGCGATCAGGTCATCATCTTCAGCCTCGGCGCGCTGCTGCTGGGAATCGT
>CALBSU010000823.1 GCA_937967285.1 uncultured Acidobacteriota bacterium | reverse complement strand
AACTTCTCGAGCGATCTCCCGATCGCCTCGCCGGCGGGACACTGGAACATCGTTTCAGCCGCCGAATTGAAGAGCAGAATCTTCTGGTCTTCGTCGACCGTGATGATCGCATCCATGGCGGAGGCGAGAATGCCGGCCAGCCAGGCCTCATTCAGGCGCAGCGATTCATCGAGCATCGAATCGACTGGCTGGGTTGTGTCTGGTGTTTCGGATCTGCTCATCTCGTGTCGGTCGATTTCACCACTCCTCGCCCATGCCGGTTATTTCCGTCAGCCTGATTCTGAAGACCACCATCTTTTCGGTTGTGGCGATCATCTTCGATTCGACCGGCGTCAGTTGTTCGACATGTTTGTACATCTCCGCCATGATCTCTTCTTCTTTGCGCGGATCGGTGACCTCGTCATATGCACCGTAGGCTATTGCGCTGCGCCAATGGTAGGAATCGCGGATCTGGCTGACCTGCACGCAGACCTGCGGGTTCTTCCGCATGGCGTCGATCTTCATTCCGGGCAGCGAATGGCTGAAGATGTGTTTGCCGTCGAAATAGTAGTTGATCGGAAGCACATACGGTTCGCCGTTCGAAATGCAGCCCAGGTATCCCAGCCTGCTTTCGTGGAGGATGGTCAGGGCGTCGCTCAGTTTCAGTCTGCCGATCTTCATATCACCTCATTTCCCGGACTGCTCTTCGCGCCGGCGGACAATCTCGACCGAACATGGAGCGTGGTAGGCGACCGCCTGCGAGACCGATCCGAGGATAAATCTGTTGATCCCGCGGTATCCGTGCGATCCGAGCACCACCAGATCCGCTTCCCATTTGCGTGCTTCTTCAATAATCACGTCTTCGGCATGACCGAGGATCGGCTCCCTGGTCAGCGAGAGGCCGGACTTCCGCTCGGCGTTCGACGAGGCCAGCCGGGTGGTCGCCCGGTCCAGAAACTCATCCGCCTTTTCGCGCCCGACCCGCTCCACTTCGGCGTAATAGCTCTGCGGGAGGGACCAGGTTTCGGCCGTCGGAACGAAGGGCAGATGGATAGCGGTGATGACCTTGATCTCGGTCCCCTCCGGCCACGGCCTGGTTGCGACCTCCTCGACCGCATCATCCGAGCAAGGCGATCCGTCGACCGCCAGCAGGATCTTCATGGCTTTGCCCGCTGAGCCATTCTCGCGTCGCCTGACGATCTGAACCGAGCACCGGGCATGCGTGGCGACCGTTCGCGAGACCGACCCCAGCCACATCCGCTCAATCGCGTTGTATCCGTGCGTTCCGATGATGATCAGGTCGGCGCCCCAGCCTTCGGCCTCTTCGAGGAGAACATCCTTCGGGTTGCCCTTGACCGATTTGGCGTCGACTTCGATCTGGGTTCCGCCCTGTTCATAGTATCGTGAGAGAGCCGTCGCCGTGTTGGCCACGGCCTGATCCTCGAGCGCTTTCTCCCATTCCTCGAAATAGGATCCCGGCATCGGCATCGGCCCGGACATGACCGGCGCCGGCAGCTCCGCCACCGAGATCACTCTCAGCTTGCTGCCGGGAGGCCACGGTATTCGCGCCGCCTCATCGACCGCCGACAGCCCATATTCCGATCCGTCAAACGCGAGCAGGATTTTCATTGAATCTTTCATTGCGCTACGTTGAATACAACGCCTCCCGGGGAGTGCCGGCAATGCGCGTGCCGCAGGGTGCAATGCCGGAAAAAGATATGGTTACCGCATCTCGGCGGCTGAATTATGGGGGAATATTCCGTTGAAAAGCGGAATTTTGCGCATCCGAGCCGCTAGGAATGTTCGATCTCTTCCAGTTTTTTCAGTCTGTACCTGAGCTGATCGCGGGAGATCCCGAGCAGCTCGGCGGCCCTGGTCTGGTTGCCTCCGCTGCGTTCCATGGCCTGCTGAACCAGCGAAAGCTCGACCTTCTCGAGTTCGACTCCGGTATCCGGAAGCACGAAGCCCGGAAAGAGGTTCCAGCCGGGCGCTGACGCGGCGTCGCTTCTATCGATTCCGTGGCTCCGTGAGACGTTGCGTTCGTCGCGGATCAGATCGCGCGGAAGCCACGCCGTTGTGATCGTGTCGGAGTCTTCAAGAATCATCACGCGTTCGATCACGTTGCGGAGTTCGCGGACATTGCCGGGCCAGTGGTAGCTCATGAAGATCGCTTCCACATCAGGGCTGAGGCCCTTGATTCGTTTGCGCAGGCTCTTGTTGAATCCGGCGATGAAATAGAGGGCCAGCGCCAGCACATCGTCGCCGCGATCGCGCAGGGGCGGCAGATCGATCTGGATCACCGACAGTCGATAATAGAGATCGAGCCTGAAATGGCCCGCCTCGCTCTCCGATCGCAGGTCGCGATTCGATGCCGCGATCACTCGCACATCTAGCGGCAGGTCTTTCAATCCGCCGACGCGGCGAAAAGAGCTCTCTTCCAGCACGCGCAGCAGTTTGGCCTGCAGGCTCAGCTCCACTTCTCCGATCTCGTCGAGGAAGATCGTCCCGCCGTGCCCCTGCTCGAAAAGCCCTTCCTTGCGCGCCTTGGCGTCGGTGAATGCACCCTTTTCATGCCCGAACAGCTCGCTCTCGATCAGCGTCCCCGGGATCGCCGCACAGTTGATGGCGATGAAGGGCGCGTCGGCGCGCGACGAACTGTAATGGATCGCCTTGGCGACAAGGTCCTTTCCGGTTCCGCTTTCCCCCTGGAGCAGGACCGAGGATGCTTCGCTGACGGCCACCTTGCGCGCCAGCGCGATCATCTCCTTCATCGCCGGCGAGGTCCCGATGATCTGGTCGAAGCTGAACTGGCTTGCGCGCTCTCGCCGGATCGAGCCGACCTCGCGCCTCAGTTGTCCGGTCTCGATCCCGTTCCGGATCGTCACCTGCAGTTCGCGCAGATTGACCGGCTTCGAAATGAAATCGTATGCCCCTCCGCGCAGCGCCGTCAGAGTGTCCTCGACCATGACGTTTCCGGTGATCATGATTACGACCACCTGCGGGTGTCGCGATTTGTATTCGTGCAGGGCGTCCAACCCTGAACCGTCCGGCAGCCGGATGTCCTGCAGCACGACCAGCGGATGCTCGGCCTCGAATGCTTCGAGCGCCTCGGCGACCGTTCCCGCCTCGATCGGCTCGAATCCCCAGCCGCGCAGGGCTTCGGAAAGCGTGTACCGGATAGCCGCCTCGTCGTCTACTACTAAAACTTTTTCTTTAGGCATAAATGCTTTTGTGATGGCTCGGGGCGACGGCACGGACGGAAGCCGCTACCCCCTGATTTTCTGTCGACATGAACTGTAATTATTGCAGATATTGAATGATATAGGTCATTCCGGGTCTTCGCAAGGTGATCGGCATGTAAAATACGGTAACCTGCTTAGTCAGTGGTTAAGTTTCCAGTGCCCAGTTGGCAGTTTCCAGTCTGTATACCAAACTCTGTGTACATTAAGGTAAAACAGTGGTGGAACCGAGTCCTTTCCAATAACGACTGGAAACTGGCAACTGGTAACTTCATCTCCTACTAAGCGGTTGCAAAAAAGAAGGCGCCGGAGGAGCGTTATTCACGCTGCTCCGGCGCACATGACAATGTCCCGATGCGTTAAACTCAAAAGTACGGAAACGAGCGCCCGTTACGTTTTTCCCACCTGATGATCAGACCGACCAGACAGGCGCCGGTCAGGAAGCCGGTCGATGCTCCGAGGAGGAAACCGTTATTTCTGATGCTCTCGAAGAAGAGCGAGAGGGTGTGATACGCGAGCGATGGGACCAGCATCGCGATCAGCGTTGTCTCCTTATCCGGCGCCATGGCAGGCTCCTCTAACTGTTTTAGAGAATATTTATCCGCACTGAGTTGGTCGCCACGCCGTCCACAATGAGCGTGATATCTATCTCGCCCAGGCCGGCGAGCGCCCGCGGCAGTTCGATGTTGATCTGGTCCAGGCCGGCGAAAACTCCCTGCGGGCCGGCATAGAGCACCGGCAGATCGAATCCGCCGATACTTGCCCTGACACTGGCCTCGGATGAGCGCAGTCGCAGGCCCGTACCGTAGAGGACGAGGAATACGCGATCATCATCCATTCCCAGTCCGATCGGGACCGAGACGAATTTGTTCAGGTTCGGATCGAACATCGAGGTCGGCTGCTGAATGAATGTGTTGTCCGGTTTGAGAGTCAGGGCGTTTGACGAGACAACGCCCTTGCCTGTGGCGTCGACGGTGAAGAGCCCCGGCGCGATATTCGAGATGCCGACAATCCCCCCGGAGATCCCGCCGTCGGAGCTTTTGATGGTTACGACCGCCTGTCCGGGAGCCAGCCCGGCAGGCATCAGGTAGTTGACCTGATTGGGGGAGACGAAGAAGAGCTGTGCGGCCCTCTCCGTTCCGGAGCTGTCCCGGACATTGACGGTCGTGCCGGCCAATGCGGTCGGCAGGGGCAATTCGATAGCCACGATCGTCGCCGTGGCTAGGTTCGTTCCGAAAGCGGCGAGGATCTGCTCCGGCGCCAGCGGATCGACGGCGTAATTTGCCGCCGAGACGCTTACCACCATGGGCGCCAGCAGCACCGGCTTATCTATGTACTCTGTCGTCAGTTGATTATCCGCAGCATCGATAATCAGTCGCTGGACCGGCTGGTCCTTGAACCCGAGACTCGTCACTGCTCCGGCATTCGAGCCTGCAAAGTCGAATTGAACGAGAGCCACGGTTCTCAAACCTTCGACGAAGACCTGATTTCCCGGCAGCGTAATTGAAACGCCTAAATTCCCCTGTCCGACTTCCGATGTGTTGGTATTGATCGCGGCTCCGACTGCGTCCTTGCCCGGGCTGATGACCGGATTGGAGAGTACGGCCGGATCGAACCCGAGGCTGAAACTGACGGCATGCTCGTCTCCCAGCGCCTCCAGGTTGATCATCACGTTCAGTTTTCTGGTCTGCTGGTTCAATGCCTTTGATCTTCCGTTTCCGGTGGCGTTGAGACCCGTCGGCGGCGGAATATCCGTCGACCAGGAAATATCGCGTCTGCGGATTTTGAACTTGTATTGCCTGGGTTTCGAGCATCCCAGTTTGTCGGTCGCGGTGACGATGATCGTGAAATTCCCGGCTTCAGTCGGGGTCCCGGATAATGTTCCGTCCGAAGCCAACATCATGCCGGCGGGCAGGTTGCCGCCGGTTATCGCATAAGTGTACGGTGCATAGCCTCCGCCGCTGACCGCAATCGACGTCGCCGGATACGGTGTATTCACTTTTCCGTCTTGCAGCGTATCGGGTGTGAATGTGAATCGCTCAGGGCAACCGCAGCAGCGTCCGGTTGCTCTGATGAATTCGACCAGCAGCGCCGGGCGGAAGTCCCCGGACTCGACGACAAATGTGATTACAT
>CALBSU010000822.1 GCA_937967285.1 uncultured Acidobacteriota bacterium | reverse complement strand
GCCTCTGAGAATTGAGCAGGAACGGCTCGTTCGGCAGGAACCTCGACCCCTTGAGGTACGGGTCGCGGATCTCCGAGAAGTTGAGTCGCGTCCGGCCGTAACTGGCGCGCATCTGGTTGGCCAGCGTAGGCGAAAGCTGGCTGGTCAGCGCCAGCGAAATGTTCTGCGTCCTGACATCAGGCTTGACTCCTGAGAAGATCGCGTCGCCGACTACCGGCACCTGGCGCGAATCGTCGGTGAAGTTGTATCTCGCGCTGAAATTGTGCGTCACCTCTGGGCCGAACAGGCTGAATGAGTGATCGAGCTTGAGCGAGAAGATCGTCCCATCGGCATCCGCCGGAAGAACAGATGTGTACGTGTTGTCGGCGTACGGCCCGACCGGATTGTTCGGGAACGGGAAGAGCGAGAAGATCGAGTCGCCCGCGATGAACGTCGGCGTGAACTCGCCCTGCTGCCCCTGATCGCCGGTGGCGGTGAAGCCTGACGCCCCGAAGTTCAGGAATCCGCGCTGCGCCACGGTCGGAACCGCGAAATGCTTCTCAGTCCGGGCCTTGATGTTCTGCCGCTCGAACGATCCGAAGAAGAAGGTCTTGTTCTTGATGATCGGGAAGCCGATCACCCCGCCGCCCTGGTTGCGCTGGTACTGGTCCTCGCCGAGCGACGGATTGGGCTGAACGATCTGCCCCACCCCGCGCAGCGTGACCGGCAGCGTGAATGAATTGAGCGGCTGGCCGTTGCGGAACCCTGTGTATGCCGTGGCGGTCAGCGGATAGCTCTGCGCCCTGTCGGAGGTGTAATCGAAATAGTTGCGCGAATTGAGCGAATCGTGATTGAAGAAGTCGTAGATCGCGCCGTGAACCTGATTGGTTCCCGATTTCGAGACCGCGTTGACCTGCGAGCCGACGCTGCGTCCGTGCTCGGCATCCCACAGGTGAGTGACTATCTGGATCTCACGAACGCTCTCGATGCTCTGCGGAACCAGCGAGACGAAGCCCTGGCGCCGAACTCCGACGTCTTCGTCGTTGTTGTCCGATCCGTCGACGGTGAAGTTGTTCGACCGCGCGCGCTGACCGTTGACCGAAAACTGCCCCGCCGTTCCGATTCCCGCTCCGATGCCAGGTCCGGCCACGCCCTTGACCTCTGGCGGAGGAGCCACGCCGGCGGCCAGCAGCGCCAGATCGTCGAAGCTGCGGATATTGGCCAGCGGCAGGATCTCGACCATCCGGTCGTCGCCGTTGAAGCGCCGCGTCGCATCGATGGTATTTGCCAGCTTGCCGGAGGCGTCATCCCGCTGAACCGGCCCCGGCGCCGGAGTAGTCGCGACCGGCGCGGGTGGAGTTGTCGGAGCAGCCGGAGTCACGGCCGTCGCCGGTCCCATGACGATATCCGGCGCGGTTTCGACCGTCTTGTTGAGCTGCATCTTGACCGGCTCGCGCGTCGGCTGGACCGTCGTGAAACCGTCCTTGGTGACTTCGATCGTGTACCGGCCGAGCGGAAGAAAAGCGATCTGATAACGCCCCTCCGCGTTCGTCAATGTCGCGCGCTGATTGCCGGTGTCCTGATTTACGGCACGGACTCGAACGCCCGCCAGAGGCAATCCGCCTGAGTCGATTACCCGGCCCTGAAGAGTTCCCGTGATCGTATCGTACCTCTCGACGGGGACACTATGTCTGACTCCTCCCAACGCAGGCACTACAGCCTGAGTCAGTATGAGAATCAGTATCAGGGACAAGTTAATGCCGGATCGGATTTCCTTGGCTTTATTGGGCATGCGTGCTCTCCAGTCTGCGGATTTGATTAACTTTGCCGTGGTTGTGTCTTGACGTAAATGGTAATCTTAGCCTCCCTGTCTTCAAAGTCAACCAATTAAACGGAATGCGCGACAGGCCGAAGTGACAATTATCGATCGGGCGGGTTTGACGTGATGACTGACGCTATTTTGAAAGCTATCGCATATATTAATGATGCGCGACGGATCGTCGCCTTCACCGGAGCCGGAATCAGCACCGAGGCCGGGATACCGGACTTTCGCAGTCCCGGCGGATTGTGGGAGGACGAAGGGCTGATGGAACAGCTCTCGGCGCCGGGCTTCAGACGCGACCCGGCGGGATTCTACCGGGCAGCCCTTCGCCTGATGCCCGGTATCCGGGGCGCTCTGCCGACATCGACCCACCGCCTGCTTGTCGAACTAGAGGACGAAGGCAGGCTCTCCGCCATCGTCACGCAGAACATCGACGGCCTGCACCAGGCAGCCGGGTCGCGCAACGTCCTCGAAATTCACGGGACCTTCCGAACCGGCAGATGCGTCAACTGCCGGCGTAAATACGAGATGGACGTTCTGTATCACGGAATCGCCGAAGGACGGACGGCAGTTCCGCTGTGCGAGAACTGCGGTTCGGTCGTCAAACCCGACGTGGTGCTCTTCGGCGATCTGTTGCCGGAGGGTATCTGGAACGATACAATCCGCGAGATCGTACAATGCGATCTGATGCTGGTTCTGGGATCTTCTCTGATAGTTCAACCGGCAGCCGGTCTGCCGAGGCTGGCAGTTGAACACGGCGCCCGGGTGATCATCGTCAATCGCGAACCGACCGCGCTCGATCATCTCGCCACGCTCATCGTTCACGGTCCGATGAACACCTTCGCCGAGGCGGTCAGAGCAGGCCGTCAACAGAATTGAAATTTTAAAAGCTACTCAGCTTATGCAGGGGAAGTTTTCGACAGGATTAACAGGATTTGTCAGGAT
>CALBSU010000821.1 GCA_937967285.1 uncultured Acidobacteriota bacterium | reverse complement strand
CGTCATCGAACACGAAGTCCTCGAGGTCAGGAAGGAGGGATACGAGATGCTCCGCGCAACCTCGCTGCCGATGGTCGAAAGTCAGCGGTTCGCCGAAGCGTTCGCCGCATCAGCCGCAGACACCATCTACATCCCGCAGGATTCTCCCGCGGTCGGCAAATCGCTGAGAGACCTCGATCTCCGGCGACAAACCGGCGTTACCGTCACCGCCATCGTCCGGGACGGCCAGATGGACATCAATCCTGAACCGGATCTGACGATCGATCCTGAAGATATCCTCGTCCTGATCGGCGACAACGAATGCGTCGAAAAGGCGATTGATTACGTCAAGACGGGGACCCTCGATCCCCGTCCGCGACGTAACGGCTCCGATCCTATGCCCGCTTCACCCGAACTTCGAGATAATCAGAACTGACCCTCGTCGTTCCGTCGGTGGCGCGATTGTGCTCCTCCCAGAGCTTCGTCAGGTCCGCCCGCAGCGCCTCACGGCCCGCTTCGTCCAGCGCGGAGAATGCCTTGTTCGTCGGTCCGTACCACATCCGAAAGTGATCGACCATCCCTGCCGGAGGCGCCGGCAGTGTGAATTCGATGCTCCGCGGGATCAACTCGATCATTGCCGCGTCGTCCCCGAACCTCTCCCGGACCGACTTCTCGTCTCCCCACAACAGAGGCGACGGCATCCCGGCCGGCGGAGGCACATGCCCGGCCGTGATCCTGAACATCGATCCGATGAAGCACGATGGAGTCCAGTTGGCCATGGCGATCGTCCCGCCGGGCCTGCAGACCCGCAGCAGCTCCCCGGCGACCATCTCGGGCCGCGGCGCGAACATCGCACCGAACATCGAGACAACCGTGTCGAACGAGCCGTCCTCATAGGGCAGCCCTTCGGCGTCTCCCTCGTCGAACCTGATCGACACGCCCTGCTCAGACGCCCGCCGGCGCGCCGTCTCCAGCAGATTGACCGCAATGTCGACTCCCGTCACCTCAGCTCCGGCGCGCGCAGCCGGAAACGAGAGGTTTCCCGATCCGCACGCCACATCCAGGACTTTCGTCCCCTTCGATATTCCGAGGCGCTCGATGAATTCACCCGCGCCGGCGGCATAGGTCTTGGCGATCCGGTCGAAATCTCCCGTCTGCCACGTGTTCTTCAGTCTGGTCTTGAGTTCGCTGATCCCGATTGCTGCCTGCATATTTTGCCTCCCTCAGCATGACTTGGCTGTTGTTAATTCAACCGCCTGTCAGATAAGACGCAAGGTCGCCGGGAAACCGGACATGGCTCGGCAATAATTTTTCTGTTCAGATAATTGCATGACCGGGATGCCCACTGTCTCGAACCGGGAGGATTGGATTGTTCTTTGATCTCGCTCCCGGAAGGCCCTTTCCCGATTGTACCTATGCACCGGGCTTCTTCCTGGGAATGATCCCATTAGTTTTGAGGGTATTGAGGCTTATACCCATCTGCCTGCAGATCTCCCTATCAGTCACTTTCTGACTGGTTTTTGCAAGGTGAGACTTAATCAAATGATAGTGGGCTTTCAGTAACTCACTGTATAAATCGTTGGATTTCTTGTTAACATCGATCTCGAAGTATGTGCGGCGGAGCGGGATCCGTTGGACGAGGCGTTCGGCCAGCCCATGAAGCCAGTTCGACTCCACCAGCGGGCTGATCTCCGTCTCCCAGGTCTTGATTAGTCTCTCGGCGAGCTCGAAATCTCCCCCCTCTACAGCTAGTTGGCAGCGGATCAGCGCAATTGCTCCACGATTATGCAGATTGTT
>CALBSU010000820.1 GCA_937967285.1 uncultured Acidobacteriota bacterium | reverse complement strand
CCCTCGCCGTTGAGTTCCTTCGTCACCTCCATCGCCTTCTTGACCTGGGCGGCGGCGTAAACGAACGCCTCGATGTTGGGCGAAGTCGCGGCTCCGTGCATGAATCGCGGCTGCAGGAACATGCACGACGTACCCCAGAGCAGCTTCTTGCCCGTGTTCTTCTGAAACTTCCTGAGCTCTTTGACTATCTTGTCCAGATTGCGGTTGGTCTCGCGCAGGTTGCGACCTTCGGGCGAAACATCTCGATCATGAAAACAGTAGTAGTCGATCCCGCACTTCTCGAGGAATTCGAAGAAGACAGGGATGCGCCTGAAGGCCATCTCCATCGAATTCGTCCCGTCGTCCCACGGACGGACCATGGTCGGCCAGCCGAAGATCTCCATCCCCTGGCCCCGCATCGTGTGCCAGTAGGATGAAGCGAAGCGCAGATGATCGCTCATCGGCTTGCCTTCGACCAGTTCTTCGGGATTGTAGTGTTTGAATGAGAGCGGATTCCGAGAATCGGGGCCTTCGAATTTGATCTTCTTTATTTTGGGAAATGCGTCTGCCATTGTCGTTCCTCAGTTAACAATTACTATCCCGGGATTTTCAACGCCAGGGCGCCAAGTGAGCCAGGTGAGATTTATGGATTGAACGTTCGCTGTAATATCCATTTCGTCGATCGCACAGTCAAATATCCTAATCCAATCTTTCTTTAAGTCTCCCGGCTCGCTTGGCATCCTGGCGTTGAAAATCCCGGCGTTTTTTTCAGTTTACGGTGCATCAGTGAGCCGCCGGGACGTCGATCCACTTGCTTTCGCGCGCACTTTGAAGGATGGCCTCGCCCAGCACCAGTTCGTAATGACCGTCGGCGAACGACGGGAAATCGGGTTTGGCCGAGAAATCACCGGCGTTCAGATAACGATAGAAGGCGGAATAGAGCTGTTTGAAGGTATCCGGGAAGCCCTCGTTGTGGCCGCCGGGATATGAAGCGAAGCGGCGCGCCTCGGGCGAGAGCAGCGACGGATCCTTGAGCAGCAGCTCGTTGGCGCGCTCGCGGTGCCCGATGAGCATCTCGTTCGGACGCTCGCTGTCCCAGACCAGCGATGACTTGGCGCCGTCGATCTCGAGGAAGAGCCGGTTCTTGCGTCCGGCGCTGACCTGCGAGACGGTCAGGGCTCCGCGGGCTCCGTTCTCGAAGCGGAGGAGGATCGTCGCGTAGTCCTCGGTGTGGATCGGCTGCTCAATGTAGTCTTCCGGTTTGAGCAGCTTGCCGCCGAAAGTGTCGATCGCCCTGGTCGGCTTCTTGCGAGCCGGGATGAAGGTCGCAAAATCGGCGCAGACCGATTCGATCCGCAGCCCGGTGACGAAGTTGACCAGATCCAGCCAGTGGGAACCGATGTCGGCCACGGCGCGCATGTCGCCTCCGAGTTCCGGCTCGAGCCGCCAGTTCCAGTCGGTGTCGTAGAGCAGCCAGTCCTGCAGGTACGATCCCTGAATGATGTACGGCCTCCCGATCTCTCCGCTCTGGACCATCGCCCGCGCCTGCTGCGCCAGCGGATAGAAGCGCAGGTTGAAGTTGACCGCGTTGACCAGTTTGCGCTCAGCGGCCAGCTTGACCAGCTCGGCGGATTCAGTCGAATTCATGGCCAGCGGTTTCTCGCAGACGACGTGCTTGCCCGCCAGAAGCGCCGCCTTGACGTGCGGATAATGAAGATAATTGGGCGTGGTGATATGAACGGTGTGGATCGCGGGGTCGGCCAGCATCTCTTCGAGAGAGTCGTAGGAACGCGCGACCCGCAGTTCCTCAGCCTTCTGACGCGCTGTCGCGGCATCGATATCGACGATCCCCGAGATCTGAAATCCCAGTCGCCGCAGTCCTTCGATATGGGCCGGGCCGATGAATCCGGTCCCGACCACTCCGATATTGAAATTTTGAGTGCTCATGGATGATTGTCTCCTGATTCCGGTCTCAGTATCCGCCGGAGGGTTCTGATTTGACGACTTCGCCGCCCGATGCCCTGAGCTCCCTGAAGTCGTCGAGGATGGTTGCAGTAGCGGTCGCGCCCATGCGAGTGACGCCGGCATCGATCATCTCGAGCGCGGCGGCGAGAGTCCGGACGCCGTGAGCCGCCTTGACCTGGACCTTTTCACTGACAGTCGAGCGCATCAGCCGGATATCCTCGACCGTCGCTCCCGTCGGCGCGAAACCGGTCGATGTCTTGACCCAGTCGGCTCCGGCCGCCTCGCAGATCCGACACGCCAGGATCTTCTGTTCTTCATTCAAATGCGCGTTTTCGAGAATGACCTTGACCTTTGCGCCGCGGGAATGGGCCAGATCGCAGATCGACTTGATCTCCGATGCCACGTAATCGGCGGCTCCGGATCTGAGCGCGCCGTAATTCATAACCATGTCCAGTTCGACCGCACCGTCATCCAGCGCCTGACGCGCCTCTGCCAGCTTGGTCTCGGTCGTCGAACTGCCATGCGGAAACCCGACTACCGTGCTGACAAGCACATCGGAATCCGCCAGCAGCTCCGCCGCCAGTCGGACCTGATACGGCTTGACGCAGACAGATGCGACACGATACCTCGCCGCCAGCTCGCACCCGGCGATGACTTCGGCTTCGGTCAACTGCGGCTGCAACAGCGAATGGTCTATCGTTTTCGCCAGTTCTTCAAGTGTAATCGTGTGACTGTCAAATCGCATTTTGATTCCGTGATCGAATAACAGTAGAAAGTAAAAAGTAGAAAGTAGAAAGGGGAAAACTTGAAACGACGGTTTTGTTGTTCTTCTACTTTCTACTTTTTACTTGTAACTGCTCAGCCCCCCATTGGGAGTTCAAGCCCGCGGAGCGGGCGACAGATTGTAGCCCCGGGTGCAGCGAGGCCGCAGGCCGAGCGAAACCCGGGGAAATAGAGGAATAATCCATTTAAGCCGCGTGAGCGGCGACAGATGATGCGATGACGAATTAATTCCATTTTCTATCGCCCACTCCGTGGGCTTGAATAATAAATAAACGACCGTCCCGGGGTTTCGCTCGGCCTGCGGCCTCGCTTCGCCCCGGGCTAAATTCTTACGCCCGCTTCGCGGGCTGAGCAGTTACTT